>NZ_JAVTWC010000012.1:0-88043 GCF_032229445.1 Tahibacter sp. | reverse complement strand
GTATGGCGCGTATGGCGCGTATGGCGCGTATGGCGCGTATGGCGCGTATGGCGCGTATGGCGCGAAAGGTACATTCGTCGCGCGAACTCGCCAATCGACCACTCGTGCCGCGCCTCAGCCGCGGACCTTCGCTTACATCGCCATGGCGTGCGCCTGGTTACCCGCGCGCGCGAAAGCCACGCAGCTCGGGTCCGACACCCGGTGCAATTCTCGACGCGCTTCGACAGTCTCGTCCGCGCGAACGGCCGGGGCCACCGACGAACCTGCATCAACTCGCGGCTGCAACGATCGCGGAGATGGCCATGGCAGTCCCGTGAGAGTTTCGTCGTTCAAGTGGGAAGAGGGGCGATGTTGCCCCGTTTCCCGCCCAGCAGGTCGCCCTCATGAACATCGCCGACGCCATCGATCCCTTCGTGTTCCGCAACGATGTCGAACCGATCAAGGATCCGCTCACGCATCTCGTCTCCGTGGCCGGAACCGTAACGCTGGTCTCGGTGCTCGATCAGCTGTGGATCTCCGACAACTCACACCTCGACCAGTACACCACCGTGCTGGACGACGACTACGATCTCGATATCCAGGGGTTGGACATCACCCTGGCTTCCGACCTGTTGAACCGCAACCGGTCCTCCTCTACCAGCCGCAACATCAGCATCGCCTGCCGCACGCTTACCGTTTACGGCGATGCGACCAAGGGCATCACCCTTGATGTTTCGGCGATCCCTGATCCGCGCTTCGCCACGCATCTGCAGCCCGACGTGCCGGCCTGGCTGGACAACGCGAGTGCACGGGCGGCCAACGGCGACGACATTGTGGTCGCGCTCAACGATCCAAAGCGCGCGTCGGAGGTGGGCGCGTGGTTCGAGAACCATCCCGGCGAAGGCTGGGCGACCAAGGGCGCGGACGGCGGCAGCATCCGTATCGCCTGTGAAACGCTCGCGCTGCACTGCCCGTTGTTCCTCAAGGCTGACGGCGGGCGCGGCAACGCCGGCATCGGCGGGCAGAACGTCAAGAACTGGATAGCGGGCCTGATCGGCGGCAACGCCGGTCGCGGCGGCCCGGGTGGCGACAGCGGCAGCATCGAGTTCACCTGCAGCCGTGCGGTCGATGCGAAGGGAAATCCGGTCAGTCTCGACGCCTGGGTCCACACGAGTTGCGAAGGCGGCGCTTCCGGCGATCCGGGGCTGCCGGGCTTTGCCCACGATCCCGCGCAGGACAACCATCACTACGGTTCGTACGCCGGGCCTGGGACCCACGGCGCCTCAGGCGACAGCGACGTGACCGTGCCCAACGCATTTGAGTACCGCAAAAAAGAAAGTGTGCGGTTGTTGCCGGACGTCTCGATGGTGTCGCTCACCTGCAGTCCGCACTACTGGGCATTGCTGTACCACCGCATGAAGTTGTCCTACCTGCAGCGTCAGCCGATGCGCCTGCGGGCGCCGACGGCTACCAATGCTTCCTGGGTGGCGCTGGGCTACCTGGTGCTGTGGGGCGAAATGCTGGCCTTGCCGTATGCCCTCACTTCGCAACGCGACGCGTTCCTGGTCGACACCGAGGCCGACCCGCATGCCGGTGCGAAAGGCCCCGTGGCGAACGCAATGATGTTGATGGCCGGGTGGTATCGCAGCGGTCAGTCGGTCTGGGGCACGCCGTTCACATCGGTCTCGCCGCTGCCGTTCGACACGCTGTGCAGCTATGTCGACAAGTATTTTGTGAAGCAAAAAGGCATACGCGACTTCTACATACGGCTGCGCAAGGAGCTTGCCGATGCGATCAAGACCTCCGCCGACGTCGCGGCGATCCGGGATTCTGCCCAGTACGCCATGCAAATGCACAAGGCCGGCGTCGATGAGTTGCGCAAGGTGCTGTATGGCGACACCACTGCGGGAGGCGTCGACTCGCGCTCCTTGCTGGGCGATCTGAACGCCGCCGATACCAACTGCAACCTGCTCATCGAGCGCCTCCACGCGGATCTGAGTTCGCCGGCGCTGGAAGATCTCGTCAAGAACAAGATCAACCTCGGCATCAAGGACGTACTGGAATCGCTGAAGAACCTGTGCTTCGTCGCAAGTGATCCCGAAGCCTGTGCCGGCTTGGCGTTGATCGAAGGCTTCGGCCTCTACGAGAAGGCCGTCAACGAGGTTACCGACGATGCAGGCAACTCCGTCGCAAAGGACGCCGTGATCAAGCAGCTGCACCAGGTGACCGGCAGCGTGGACGATCTGGAAAAGGTGGTGCAGGGCGTCGTGAGGAATGACGAGGTCGGCAGGCTCGACACGGCCATCATGACCACGCTCGACAATGTCGACGCCTTCGTCTCGAAGTTCACCAGTCTGCTGCAGGGACAAGGAGAAAAGGTGCTCCACGACATCGGTGCCTTGCGCCAGAAGGTCGGCCAGAAGAACCAGACGTGGATCGAATACAACACCCGCCTGCACCAGCTCGCGAAGGAGTGGGAGGACTACCAAGCCGCGCAGGCCAAGGCTCAGGGGCTCGCGACCAGCACACAGCAAACGCTGACGGCGAGCCTGATGGACACGGTGCAGACCTACACCGGGATCTATCTGTCCAATCTCGAGCGCGCCGCCGATCTGCGTGCGCGGCTGTTGCGCAAGTTCGCCTACATCACCCTTGATGCGGATCTGCCGTCGGGCGATTTTCTCGGCGAGGTATCCGCCTTCTGGAAGGCCGACAAGGAGGCCGCGGCGAGCATGGCGGAACAGTCCGACGGCAACTGGGACGTCAACCGCGATGCCGTGGTCGGCAGCGACGACTCCACCAGCGTGCGCTACCAGCTGAGCGACTACAACGCGGGCAACCAGACCATCGTGATCAAGGCGCCCGACGATGCCGCAAGTGACAAGAAGAGCCGCTTTCGCATCGACATCCACGGCGGCGGTTCGGCACAGGACCGGCGCGTCATCGCCGGGCTGCTGGCGGGCAAGCCCGTCTGGCTGCAGATCCTGCCGCCCAAGGCCCTTCATGTGAGTTTCACCGACGCCAACGGCGAGCCCGCAGCGCCGCCGCATATCCCCGCAATCGTGGCCGCCTACGAGTTGAACACCGGCAAGGAATGGGACATGCGCGTCACGCACGTCAATCCCTGGATGGAGGGCGTGAAGACCGATGGCGACGACGTCAACTTCGTCATCAAGCTCGGCACCTACGCCTACATCGTCGACGCCAGCACGAGTCCTGTGGCGCGCCTGTTCGACTACAACGGCCGGGCGGTCACCACGGAATTCGCCCACCTCTCGCGAGCGAAACTGCAGGATCCGACCAACGCCGATATGGCCGGCGGCCCCGGCGGCGAAGTCAGCGACGACAACGTCGACAAGCGCGGCATCTTCAGCCAGATCCAGCTGCTGATCTCCAGCCCCGGCATTCAGGCCGCGGATCGCATCGAGGACGTGAACCTGCGCATCTGCTTCCGCGTGATTTTTCGCGCCCAGCAGGCGCTGGGCCTTGCCGGACGCCCTGCATTGCGATCCGCATCCCGCTGACGGCGTACCTGCGACACCCCGACACAACCCCGCTCGCCGTGCCGGACGACGGCGGACCCTTGACGTCAACACAGAGGACGCACCGTGACCCATACCTTCTCGCCCGAGGAATCCGCTGCACGCGCCATGCTGCTCTTGCACAGCAAGAGTCCGCTCGATGCCATCGAGACGATGAATGCCGTCCGCGACGCCACTGCCCAGGTGTTCGCCAACAACCCGGATCCCAGTGATGCCCAGCTGGACGCCGCGGTCCAGCATGCGATCCAGTCGCTGGGATACGTCACCGATCTGGCGACCTTGCGGGACATGCACGAGGCAATGAGCGCCCGACATGCAGGCTTGTGGTGCGGCAGTTATACCGTGGTCGATTCGTTCGGGGACGTGCACCTGCTGACCATCGATTCCGCCAACATGCGCCTGCTCCTGGGCTGCGTGGACGAGGCCTTTGACGTTCCTAGCGAGGGTGAGGCCTATGCGGAGCGGCGCATCCGTGTCGCCAACAGTCTGGTCACCGCAGATCTGCAGCTGAGCACCTCGGCAGACGATCTCGAAGACCCTTCGGCGGACGACCTGACGGCGCTGGCGGACAACTTCCAGGTGTTCGTCACCGGCACCCTGACCGTGAAATCGGATGGCCGGGGTGAGCGCACGCTTCGCGGCAAGCGCGGGGTCAGCACGCCTGCCGGCGTGTTTGCCGAGCGCGGCGAAGACCCCGCGTTCCTCTGGGACGGAAGCTACCAGTTGCGTTATACCGACACCGACGACTGGGAGTTCCACGACGATCTGTTGCGCATCACCTGCGATGACGCAGGCGCGCTCTCGCTCACCTTGGGCGACAGGAAGGCCAGCGATGTGAGTTATATCAACTCGGTGATCGGCTGCAGCTTCGAGTTCACGCCGGGCACGACGACGAAAGCCACGCTGCAGATGTCGATCACGTCGGGCGGATCGCGCAAGTTCTATCTCTGGTTCGACACGACCGGCCAGGCTCGCACACTCACCGGCTATGCCACACGCCTTGTGGACAAGGCGACGTTGTGGCGCAAGCCTGGCGCACCCGGACCTTTGCGTGCCCGGGCACGGGACGTCGCCGCAGCCAAGGACATCCGTAGCGGTCATTTCTTCGATACCGCCTACGACGCGCTCGTACCCTCAGGCGACCTTGTCGCTGAGGCCTCGGCCAGCGGTGCGCTCGCGCCAGCTGATCTGCTCGTCGGAACCACGTTGAAGCTCGACGCGACGCAGAACGTCACCGGGTTCGGCATGGAGGAGACCGACAGTGCCGGCAATTCCACCGGCCGCATCGTGCTGTTCCAGGCGAAGGTCGCATCGGGCGCGGCCGCGGAAATCCGGTTCCCGGCCAAGTCGCGCGCGAAAGGGTTCCAGGCGCTGGACGAGGCGAGGCACGTCATGCCCGGCGCGCTCAATGCGCAGATCGGCATTCTGCTGGACACCTCGTGTGAGTTGCCCGCACTGGTGGAGACCGATTTCTACGAGGTGCGCATGAGCGTCACCGGATTGCGGGGCCCGCTGGCGTCCGGGGTGCGCTTCGCTCTGGCCATCGACGATCTCAACCAGCCGCGGCTGCTGAGCCTTCAGCAGCCCGAGAGCAAGGACACGAAGCCGCCGGCGAAAAACGCCGATCTCGGTATTGGCCCCGATGCTGACGTCAAGAAAGCCGTGCCCGATTTCAGCAAGGCGTCGGTGCTGGTACGCGGTGCCACGGGCGAAACCCAGAATGTCGGGCACAAGGACTACTACTTCAGCGTGTTGCCGGTGAACACGTCGGGCTGGGTCCAGGCGACACGCAGCATCTACACGGCGATGGAAGATGGCACCCACGTCAAGCAAGGCGACAGTGTCGATCTGTTGATCCCGCTGCTGCTGCACGTGCCCATCGAGATGGACAGCCGCGACGCCCTGGAGCTTTCCGGGGATCAGTGGGTCCCGGCTTCGCGTGGCAAGAAGTACACCGGACGCATCACGGCCCACTACGGGCAGCAGCCCTTCACCTGGCGGGTGCTGGAAGGCACGTTGCCTGCCGGTCTGCAGTGGGACCAGAACCTCGCGGCGCAGACCGATCTGTCCGAAGCCGGGCTGCTCAGCTTCGGCGTGTCGGGCTCGATCTCCGACAGCGAAGACCCCGGCAACACGTACCAGCCGCGCATCCGGGTGATGAGCGATAAGAGTTGCGTGATGAAGCCGGCGCACGCCGCGCCGCAGATCGTCATTGCCGAACCCGATCTTGAGAACCGCGGCGCCTGGGAGGTCAGCAACGCCATAGTGACGGCGGTATCGGCACTCATCTCGGTCGCCTCGATGATCGTCGCGGTGTTGGCGTTCAAGCGTGATATCAACTCGGACAAGAAAAAGAAGACATCGGACACGAGCATGGTCCTGGACGACCTGTCGAAGAACAAGATGAAGGATTTTTCAACCACGTTGGAAAGACTCTCGGACACGGTCGAAAAACTGGAAAAAGCGCAGGGCTACAGCCAGAAACTGGAAGCTCGCCTCAAGGCGACGGAAACGATGACGGCGGACCTGACGAAGACCATCGATCGCCTCCGTGCAGAACTGAAAGACGCGAGAAGCAAGGGCGATCAGTCGGCTGTCGAGATTGTGGAAAAGAAAATTGAGGTGACGAACAACGTTCGGGAAAGGGCCGAAAAAGAGTCGCAGGAGGCGAAAAAGAAAAAAGAGCAAAAGGACGAGAAAGCGAAGGGGCAAGAAGGCACATGAGCCGCCCAGGCAGGAATCGTAGCGGTGCGCCCGCGGTCGGTCGTGCACGCGGTCTGGCCCTTGCCATCGCCGCGTCGGGGCTGCTGCACGCGACGCCGTCGCTTGCGGCCGAACGCACCATCCATGTTTCCACGCGTGGCGTCGACAGCGCCGATGGCACCACGCCGGCCGCGGCGGTCCGCACCCTCTCGCGTGCATTCCAACTGGCGGCGGGCGCGCCGAGCAGCATCCACGTGACCATGGGCCGGTTCGAGGAACCGCGGCTGGAGCCGCCCTTGAACGCGGCTATCCGCGGCAGCTGGGATCTGTCTTTCTCGAAGCAGGAGACGTTCGGCGAGCGCAAGCTACGCGGACTGCACCCCAAGGATGATCTGTGCTCGGCGCACACCTGCCTGGTGGCGAAGGACACCGATCGCACCGTGGTGCTGTCGAAACCGGGCGTCTCGCTGGAACGGCTCGTGGTCATCGGGCCGGACCGGAGCAAGACGGTGGGCAGCAATTCCTTCGCTCTCGTCGTGCAGCATGCCGACGCCCGTCTTGCCGAGGTGGTGTTGCAGGGGGGGCGAGCCGGGCCGGGCCGGGCCGGAAGCACGGGGAAGCCGGGCAAGGGTTCTTGTACCTACGGCGTTCGGGGCGGTTGGGCGACTCCCAGTGATGACAATGGAATCGTGTGCTCCGTGCATCAGGCCAGCGCCGGTCGCGGCGTGACCGCCTACGGCAGGACGGCGAACGGCGGCGTCGCGGGCGACGCGGGCGAAAGCCATTGCTCGATGTGGGGATGGTCGAAAAACAGCGATCTCGACAATGGCGGGGACGGCGGCCCTGGCGATGCCGGAATCGAAGGGCCTGCCGGTGCAACGTCCGCTCCGGACAAGGGCGGGATCGCGCGCGACGCGCAAGGCCAATGGCAATGGCTCAGCCGCTCGGTTCCGCCCCGAGGGCAGTCCGGCAGCGCGGGAGCCAGCGGCGGTGGCGGTGGAGCAGGCGGCTCCTGGAACATCGTCTACTGGTGCCTGATGAGCTACGTGGCCCTCGGGGGTTCTGGTCATCTGGGCAACGACGGGGGTTGTGGCGGCGAGGGCGGCGGCGGCGGCGAATCGGGCGGTAGCGCATCCGCCCTGCTGGTGATCGATGCGGACCTGCGTACGCACGACGTTGTGGTGTTCGGCGGCCAAGGCGGCCCGGGCGGCACGGGCGGGAACGGAGAGAAAGGTTCGCCCGGCGAAGCGTACGACGCACTGGGTAATGCTGGCTCCAGCGTCTACGGTTGCAGCACCGGTCCGAAACGGACTGCCGGCACCGGCGGGCGGGGCGGCAGCGGTGGTCGAGGCGGAGGCGGCGGAGGCGGTGCCGGCGGTAACGGTGGGCCCGAATTCGCCGTGATCGAAGTCGGCAAGGCAACGATCAGGTACGACGGTGTCTATCGCATCGAAGGCGGTGTGCCGGGCGCAGGGAGCAGAGGCGGGACGGGCGCCGATTCCCGTACGGTCGCGCCATCGGGCGTTGAAGGCTTGAGCCTCAAGCAGATCAAGCTCGATGTCGCGAAGTAAGGTGCGGCATGTGGCTCCCGCAATACGGCGCGATCAGGACTGACGAGCTGCAGGCCTCGCCGAACGGCAGCGGCGAATTGCAGCGAGTGATCGTGTTGCCCGATCGGCCTACTGAGGAAGCCGCTGTCACGTTGCGTCAGGGCTTTGGCTGCGGCCAAGCCCTACGTGCAACGGAATCAACGTGTGGCCGCGGCGGCCACACGTTGATTGCATCCACAGACCTGCCGGCCTTGGTAGTGGATCAGGGTGCTCATCTGCTCATCGATGGCGACGACCTCATGGCCATGGTCAAGGTCTCCGGATGACCCTCAACTCAGGGCGCTCCTGGCATACAGCGAGTGCTGGGCTGCGTCCTGCTGCACATCTCGCATGCTGAACTCCAACTCGTGTCTTCATCATGGATCGGTCGGCTGCGGCACCACGAGCATTTCGTCCTGCATCGCTATGCGTCCGCGGCGCTGCGCCTTGGTCACCTGCGTCGTCGTCACGTCGCGCCACGCCTGAGTCGTCGACGTGAAGCCCAGTAGCTTTGTCACCGCGGACGCCACCTCCGAAGGTTTCACGCCCAGATTGCGTCGAACGATCTGCACAACGGCTTCCTCGATCTCTTCCGGCGCCACCCAATCGGGTTTGCGGACATCCCCTGCGTTCGATCGGTCGCGCGCAACGACGGGAGCATCGGCTGCGAACAGGAACTCTCCGCTGCGGCGAATGCGTTTGGATCGCACGACCAGCGCGATGGCTTCCTCCACGGCCGCACGAATGCGACCGCCAGCACGGCCCATTCCCCACGCATCGCGAATGCGGGTCAGGACCACGTCCCCATGCACCGGACCCTCTTCGCCCACGACCGACTCGACCATGCCTCCCAGCAAAGCGGCAGGCACGGAGGGGATATCGGAGTAGTTGCGTAGCGGATGGAGGCGAGCCACCCGGTACGCAGGCGCGTCGGACGACTCGGCGCCTGCGGTTTCCAGCCCGATCTCGGTGACGTCCTCGCGATCGATCGTCACGACGTCGACGGGCACGGCTCGCGTTCTGCGCGCCGCGCTGCTGGCCGCCTCACGCAGTTCGGCCTTGGCCGCTTCGATGGCCGCCACCAGCCGACCGATTTCTTCGACGGGCCGATGCAGCCAATCGAACGCCCAGATCCGGTGCATCACCCAACCGTGGTCCTCCAGCACCGCCCGCCGCAAACGATCGCGATCGCGCGCCGATCGCGCGGCTTCGTACGACCGGCCATCGCATTCGATGCCGAGCACGTAGCGGCCGGGCAACTCAGGATCCGACACCGCCAGATCGATGTAGAGGCCCGCGATGCCGACGCGGGGGTGCACGTCGTAGCCTCGCGCGCGCAGGCCGGCGGCAACTTGCGACTCGAACACATCCGGCACACCTGCAGCCTCGGCACCGGCGAGGTCCATGCGGCCCGTGCGCGCAAAACGCAGGAACAACTTGAACGCCACGACGCCAACTCCGCGGGCTCGTTCCAGGTCGATGTCGTCGTCCGTGATCGAGGAAAACACTTCGCAGCGCAGCTTGGCGCGGCTGATCAGCACGTTGAGCCGCCGCTCGCCGCCTTGGGCGCCCAAGGGCCCAAAGCGCATCGACATCACACCCTGAGCGTTTTTGCCGTAGCCGACGGAAATGAACATCACGTCGCGCTCGTCGCCTTGCACGTTTTCGAGGTTCTTGACGAAAAATGGTTCACTGGGATGCGCGTCGAAGAACGGTTCCGTGTCCGGATGCTCCCGCCGCAGGATTTCAAGCTGGTCCAGGATCGCGCGCCGCTGCCGCACGGAAAACGTCGCCACGCCCAGCGATTGATCGGGACGTGAACGCGCGTGGCGAACGATGGCCTGGGCGACTTCTTTCGCCTCGATCGCGTTGGCGCCGGCGCCCGTTTCGAAAACCCCGTTGGGCAGGTGATGGAACGACAATCCCATGCCCGCTTCGGCGGTGTAGGGGCTCGGCACGATGATCAGACGGTTCTCGTAAAACTGGCTGTTCGAAACCGCGATCAGCGACTGATGACGGCTGCGGTAGTGCCAGCGCAGCATCCGCTGCGCCAAGCCGCGCGCGCTGAACAGTCCCAGGATGCTCTCGACCACCTGGACGGGCGCACCCGCATCGTCGTCTTGGTCGTCCTCATCGCCCTCGATCGCCTTGGCGAAAAAGCGCGTGGGCGGTAGCTGCCGCTCGTCGCCGACCACGACCACCTGGCGGCAGCGTGCCACCGCGCCCAGCGCGTCCACGGGCTGGATCTGGCTGGCCTCGTCCATCACCAGCAGGTCGAACTTCACCTGGCCAGCCGGCAAAAACTGCGCGACCGACAGGGGGCTCATCATGAAGACCGGCTTCAAGGCTTGCACCGCGGCAGCCGCGCGCTGCATGAGCTGGCGCACGGGCAGGAGCCCAATCTTCTTGGCCATCTCTCCGCGGAGAATCCCGACCGGACCGAGTCCGCCGTATTTCGGCGGCAGCTTGCGGTGGTGCGCCTGAACGACATCGACCCGGCTGGCCTGCAGGCTTTCGCGATCCAGCGCGACGAACTCGTGCACCGATCGACCGTGCAGCTCGCCGTCGAACCGGGCCAGTTTGCCGTCGGTGCGGACCATGTCGCCCAGCAGCGCTTCGAAATACGCCATCTCGAACGCGGACGGCGCCTCGTGATGGGCAAGACGTCCGTCTTCCAGGCGAGCTACCGCGTCGCTCAGCCCCAGGTGACGCGCGCGCTCGGCGCGCTCCCGGAAAGCGGTCCACTTGGACAGCTGTTCGCCGCTCTCCGACCACAGCGCGCACCGCGCGAGGATTTCCGCCACCGGAGTGTGCTCGGCCGAAGTGGTGCCGAACAGACTGATTGGGCTGGCCCTCAGGTCCGACAGTAGCGCAGCGAATGCGGTATGCCATTGGGCCGCCGACGCGCCGGCGGCATCCGCCATCTCCATGGGCGCGGAGCGGGGTTCGAGCCTCGCCGCGAGCTGGCGCACGTCCGCGTGATCCCTGATCCACGCCGCCGCCGCCGCGCAGGCCGACCAATCGGTCTCCGGTCCCCGCCACCGGCTGCCGAACGCGCACGTTCCGAGCTCGCGCTGCTCGTCGATCAACCCGGCATGCCGCTGCGCTTCGTGCACCCGTGCGAGCACCGCGCGCCGCTCCGTCGCGGTCCCTTCGGGCTGGGTGAGCACCTGGCGCGCGATGGCGTCGGCCTTCGCGACCGCGGTCGCTCTCGTGAGCAGGCCAGACAAACGTGTGGCCGCCGCCGACGTGGCCTCGTCCGCATCCTGCAAATCGCTGCTGCCCACGTCGTTCCAGAACGCCTCGAGCTGCGGGCGGATGTCGTTCAGCATGCGGTGCACACGCGTGGTGCGAGCGCCAATCTCCGTGCGGTCCGGCAGGCGAGCGGCGATCAGGCGCGGCGCGGCACCGAGGCCGCGCAAGCTCCGCATCCATGCGACCAGAGCCTTCAGCGGGGCGGAGCGCGAGTGCTCTCCGTGCCAGTCCGCGCCGAACGCGGTGCTGCCGAGCGATTGGCCTTCCTTCACCGCCGCAAGCGCCCCGCGTCCCTCCTCAACCACGTCGAGCAGATCGAGAACTTCCTGAGCAGGCGCTTTGGGATCGCGCACCAGGGAGCGCAGCAGGGCGTTCGCGCGCCGCCAGTCACCGCTGAGCCAGCGGAAGAAGCTCGTGCCCTTCAAACGAATCAGTTGCCGCTCGCGACCGGTGTCGGTGGTCCAGGCCGCGGCGACCACTCTCGCGCCGACCGCTTTCCTGACGTCTTCGACCTTGGCGACCGCATCGGCCAGCCGAGCCGCGACCTCGATCCCGTTGTCCCAGATGGCGGCCGCGAAAACTTCCGGGCTCGCGTCCGGCGCCGCCGCCACACGCTGTCCGGTGACCGCCGCTTTGCCGATCGCGGCCAAGGTATCCAAGGCACCCTCAAGCCCCAACTGGCTTTTCAACCGTCCGGCTTCAATGACGAACGGGGGCAACGCTTCGGCCAGCCATCGACCGCGCGCGAACGCGTCAGGGCCGAACGTCTCCGGCAATGTTCCCAGCGTCTGCAGCACCGCATCGAGCGGCACTTGGGAGCTCTCGGCGCGAACGTGTCCCGCCAGGTCGACCTCAATCTTCCGATGCGCCGTACCCAGAGCCAGCAACGCGTCGATGTCGGCTCGACGCTCCTCCCAAACCGAATTGCCCAACGCGGTGCCTTCGAGGGGCGGTGCCGAAGCGACGCGATGGGCGAGGGCGCGCAACGGTTCCAAGCCCGCCGTTGCGGTCGGCGCTTCGCGATCGAGCAGGCGTGCCACGTCCTGCATTCGGTCCGCCACGGTTTGCAGATCGGCCCTCAGGGTTCCGACCCGGTCGAGCAGACGGCCGAGCTGGTTCGGGAGGATCGCTTCCAGGGCCGTCCCGCGCCACGGGTGCTCGGCGGGCAGGCCGATCAGCGCCACGCGCTCGCTCAACTCCTTGATCAGCGCACGGCGTTCCTTGAAGCCATCCGCTGACCACGCAGCGGGTTCGGCCAACGCGAGGTCGCTCGGGGACACCCCTTCGTCCCGCAGTCGAACCAACTGACCTACCACGTCGTAGGGCGAGAGTTCGGCGCATTCGTGTGGGCGATGCAGCCGGTCCACGTGGGTGTTCAAGGCGTCGCGAGCGGCGGTCAGGCGGCGCAGCAACGACGACATCGCGGCGCCCTTGGGCGACCCCAGCTCCCACGTTCGGCGAAGCTCGTCCAGAACGCGGCGTTTGTTGGTCTTGTTGCTGTGCAACTCGAGGCACGCGTCGCCGACTCCCGTCGCGTCCAGCCTCCGCTTGACCACGTCTAGGGCCGCCATCTTCTCGGCTACGAACAGCACCGTCTTGCCGTCGGCCACCGCGCCTGCGATGACGTTCGCGATGGTTTGCGACTTGCCGGTGCCCGGTGGCCCTTGGATGACCAGGTTCCGGCCTTGGCGGACGTCGTGGACCGCGAGCGTTTGCGAGCTGTCGCTGTCGACGATGTGCCGCAGCGCTTCCGGCGGCAAGGCCGGATCGATGGGCGCGTCGTCCGGAAGGCCCGGTTCCGGAGCGGGAAAGCCGTCGCGGAGCAACGAACGGATCAAGGGCTGATCAGCCAACGGACCGGACGCCGGCCACGCCTCGGGCGACAGATCGCGATACATCAGGAACTTCGAAAACGAAAAGAACCCCAGCACGATGTCGTCGGTAGCGACCTCCCATCCCGCCTTCGACGACACCGCCTCGCGCACGGCGGCGCAGTAAGCATCGATGTCGAAGTCGTCTGTTGCTTCGAATGCCGGCAACTTGAGCAGGTGGACGATGTCGACCATGGCTTCCAGAGACAGGTTCGACGAGGGGTCTTCCTGCCGCCACCGCAGCTTGAACCGGTCGCCCGCCGTCGCGCGGTCGAGCGACACCGGCACCAGAATCAACGGCGCGTAGCGCACGTTGGCCGCGTTGTTGGGATCGATCCACTTCAGCGTGCCCAACGCCAGGTAGAGCACGTTGACGCCCTGTTCCTCTTCCAGCGTGCGGGCGTCGAAGAACAGCGTCAGAAGCCGTTTCTGCAGGCCTTTGGAGGTGAGCCGGGTTTGCAGGCGCGTGTCGGCGTGCCGGTTGGCTACGCCGCGGCCGTCCACGCCGTCGTCCTCCGGCTGAGCCAGATCGGCGATTTCGTCGGCGTCGCCGGGCTCACCGTCGCCACCGGCCGTGCGGCCCGGCATGAACGTCAGCGCGCGCGACTCCTTCACCAGCAGACGAAACACCTCACCGGCGCGCTCGTCGACGATCTCGATCAGATTCCCGCTGCGGGATTTCGATCGAGGGATGTTCAGAAGCCGGTTGCGTGCGGAAAGGTCCAGCAGTCGCAGACGCGCCTTCTCGAGCTTGGCGTCGATCGGCAGGGCGCTCTGAAAATATCCGGAATCCGTTTCGTGGGAAGGGACGACGCTATCCACTTAGGCTCGCTCCTTAGATCCGCTGGCCACGCTCAACTTCGCGTGATTGTGGACCAGTCACGATGGGCTGCAACCGGTTGTCTACCGCTGTCCCGTCCAGGAGGGACCTCCCACCCGGCGTTGATCGATGCCCGCGTGATCGCAGAATTGAGATGGTCGAAGGTGCGCTCGGGCACGACGACGTGTTCGAAGGCGCGTCGGTGGCATGTCAGCCAAGTCGCCACCGTCTGGTCGCGCACCAATCTTGCGTAGTGGCGGCGCGAGAACGTGAGCCTCATGACGAAGATCCACGACTTCATCATCTGGCCGATGTGCACGTCCGCAATCGTCGCGTCAGAACCGAAGTCCACTTGTGCCGCTTCTGCGGGCAAGAACGTCAACCGCATCGTCGTGACCCGCGGCCGCTGCGCGGCTATGCGCTGAACAGGCGGCGGACCCGCGGAATAGCTGCCGGTATCGCCATGACTGCGCTTGAGCGTGACGTGGATTCCCGTCCAATCCCCGTCCGATAGACAGCGGGTCGTGTTCGAACATGTCGTGTCGGTCTGCGTACCGCCGCCAGCGCCGCTTTCCGCGTCCAGATCGTATTCGCTGCGGGTGCTGAATTGCCGTTGACTAGCCGGTCACATTGCTCGGTGTCGAGCAGGTTGGCGAGAGGCGAAGAGCTTCCATCCTCAGAGAGGTCGCACCGTGACGCGCCTCTCCCGGAGCTACGGTGGCCTGTTCGGCGTGGGGCAAGAAGCGACACGAGTGTCGGGTGGAGATACGCGAAAGTGCGACTTTGGCAATGCTGTATCAGGTCGCCAATTCCCCATGGAAATCTCAGCCAGCAGAGTGGGTACTTTAAGCGACATCTTCTGGTGCGATTTCAGGTGACGACAGCAACAGCTGACGATTTATGAGACGCATCACCGCCGCTTATAGCGATCCGCTGGAACCGGGAACGGTGATCGCATCAATTTGGGCAGCACGGCGTTGCACGATGATCAGGAGGGTCGGTTCTTTCATGGGTATTGCGACGGTTATTGCTATCTGCCGCTGTGCATGTTCTGTGGAAGCGCCTGCTGGTGGCGAAGCGACGGCGCGCCACTATCGATGGCGGCGCGGGTGCCCGGGAAGCGTTGGACCGCGTCCTGCACAAGATTCGTGCGCGTTGGCCGCAGGTGCGGATCACGGCGCTTGCTGGCAGCGGATTTACGCGATGGATTGACGGGATGGTGCGAAGCGAATGCGATCAATTACGTGATCGGCCTGGTGGGTAGTGCGCGCCTGGCGAGCCACCTTGCCGAGGCGCCGAAGCGGGCGCGCGTTCGATGCGACGCAACGGGCGAAGCGGCCCGGGAGTTCGGCGACATTGAATATTCGACATGGACCAGCTGGGGCCACGTTCGGATGTTACTGGCACCGCTGATCGAGGAGGGTTACGGCTATTCCGGCATATTCGGGTATTTAATCCGGTCCATTTCATGGACAGTCCGGCATAATCCGGTATAAATGCCGGTATGATCCGCACCGACAGCCTCCAGATCACCCCGGAAATCCTCAGCCTCATTGCCGAGATTGACGAGTTCAAGGGCGCTTGGCGCGCGCTTGGCACCCTGGCGCCCGAACGTCTTAAGGCGCTCAGGCATGTGGCCACCGTGGAAAGTATTGGCTCGTCCACGCGTATCGAAGGAAGCAAACTTTCCGATCGCGAGGTGGAGCACCTCCTTGCTCACCTGCGTGTCGAGCGGTTCGCTAATCGCGATGAGGCCGAAGTCGCTGGATATGCTGAGGTGATGGAAACCGTGTTCGCCGCATGGGCAGACATTCCCATGAGCGAGAACCACATCCGGCAGATCCACCGCGACCTGCTCGCCCACAGCGAGAAAGACGACCGCCATCGCGGCAGCTACAAAACCCTTCGCAATGATGTCGCCGCGTTCGACGGGCAAGGCCGCATGATCGGTGTCGTGTTCGAGACCGCCACGCCATTCGATACGCCGTTTCGTATGCAAGAACTCGTGGCGTGGTATGCCTCGGCGCGGGAGCTCGCGCGGCTGCATCCGCTGCTCATCGTCGCCATATTCGTCGTGGTGTTTCTCGAAATCCACCCGTTTCAGGATGGCAATGGTCGCTTGAGCCGCGTCCTGACCACGCTCATGCTGCTGCAGTCCGGCTACGCATACGTACCCTATTCGTCGCTGGAAAGCGTGATCGAAAGCAACAAGGAAGGCTACTACCTTGCCCTGCGCCAAACGCAGGGAACTATCCGCAGCGACTCCCCAAACTGGGGAGCGTGGCTGCTGTTCTTCCTGCGTGCACTGCAACAGCAAAAACGCCGGCTTGCCATCAAGATTGAACGCGAGCGCTCCGCGCTGGCCGATCTTTCGGAACTTGCCCTGCGCATGCTCGACAGGGCGCGCGAGCATGGTCGCGTCACTACCGGCGATCTGGTGCGCGAATTGGGTGCAAGTCCCAACACACTGAAGGCGACGTTCTCTGCACTGGTGAAGAAAAACCTGCTGGTGCGCCAGGGTGCTGGCCGCTCAACCTGGTACCGGCTGCCGTAGCGCCGTTTGCGCAAGCGACCGCGTGGCGGATCTGCCCGCCTACGCTGGTAACCCCCGCCCACCAGCAGCCTGCCGTCCGTCCGTCAAGCGAGACGACAGGCGCGTTCGCATTCGGCCCTGTACCGAGGTGCTCCCGGTTATCGGCATCACCGCCGCTTATAGCGACCCGCTGGAACCGGGAACGGCGATCGCATCAATTTGGGCAGCACGGCGTTGAACACCGGGTTGACGCTTGCCTCGTGAATCCGCTGCTGCAGGACGCAACCGGCGATCAGGCGTGCGAGTTCCAGCGGAAGCGGCTCGGGGGTCTCGTCCCAGAATTGCCAGCGCAGGCCGTGGGTCCAGTCCCGTTCGGATTGCCGGGCACGGGCGCGCAGCATGGCGTCCACTTCCGTCGCTTCCGCATCGTTGTCGGCGCGCGCCATCACCAGGGCATCGCAGGCGTGCCGTCCCGGCAATCGCAGGAACTCGCCGTGCGCCGACAGGCAAAGGCCAAGGGCGTGCAGGCGGCCGTTGGCGGGGCTCGTGTCGGTTCGGGTTTCGGATTCCTCGACGATGGCGACGGCGGCCTGCAGCGGCGTCCGGCTGAGCAGCGCAGCCAGAGAGCTCTCTTCAGCGGAGGTATTCAGGAAGGGAGATGCGAGTAGCGGCGCGCACTCCCTGAGCCAGGAAGTCGCCGCGTTGGTCACCGGTTCGACACCGCTGATGCTGCGGCTCGCGGAGACGGCCTCCCACGCCTGCGTCAGCATCGGCCAGGCCGCCGCCACGGTAGGCCAGCAGAGCGCTTGCACGTGCACCCGTTTCCCGGTCTGATCGCGCGCCTGCACGCTGGCCGCGAACGCAACCCTGCCCAGCGCAGGGGGCGCAGGAGCGAGGTGCGGATTTCGAGGGGCCACTGGGCGCGCCGGGCTTGGACGGAGGCGAGGTTTGATCATTTGACGAAAGCCTTGCTGGTGCCAACGTGCGGGCGGATGTCGGCGGGTCGTGACGGCGGGGCTGGAGCATGCTAATGCCATCAACTGTAATTTTCAATGCATGCATGTTGATGTCTAATACATCAGAATTGGCGTATAGCGTTGCTTGACCTGAATATTTGAAGGGATTTACGGATGATCACTGCTGACCAACTTCGGGCGGCTCGCGCGCTCGCAGGCATGGATCAAAGGACTTTGGCGGAGAAGGCTGGCGTATCGCTGCCGACCATCCAGCGCATGGAGGCCAGTGCCGGCAACGTGCGTGGCGTCGTCGAGACTCTGACCAAGATCGTTGCTGCGCTGGACCAGGCAGGCATCGAGCTCATCGGCGAAAACATGCCCAGCCAAGGCCAGGGGCGCGGGGTGCGGCTGAAGCAGCCCGGTAAGCGCTGACGGAGCGATAGCTCCGTTCTCTCACCATTCCGAAGCTGCGCGACAAGAGGCTGGTTCAACCTCAGCTGCTCCGCTGCATTGCGGACGGACCGCGCAATGTGGTGCCTGAGCGAGCCTTAAAATGCCCCGGCTCCGGGCTGTCGCAGTGGCGCCGGGAGCCACGGTGATCGAGGACGGATTGTGACCGAGCCAACGGCGGACCAGGCTGAGACAGCGGCATCGGGCGACCTGTTTGCACTGGCCTACGATGAGTTGAAACGGTTGGCTCACCACGCTCGCCGCGAGCGGCGTTCCTACGAAACACTGGATACGACCGCGCTGGTGCACGAGACGTATCTGAAGATTGGAGCGCACGAGCTGGCGGCCGGCAAGGAACCGGGCTATCTGCGTGCCCTCGCGGCGCGGGCGATGCGCCAGATCCTCGTGGACCGTGCCCGGCGGCGCATGGCGGAAAAACGCGGCGCCGGCGCTGCGCAGGTCACGTTGAATGGCCTGGAACCAGACGGCTCGGCGCAACCGTTCGACCTTGTCGCCGTCGATGCGGCACTCACCCGGTTGGAAGCGCTTGACGCGCGCTTCGCGCAGGTCGTCGAGCTGCATGTGTTTGCCGGAATGCCGATCGTTCAGATCGCCACGCAGTTGGGGCTCAGCGAACGCACGGTCTTTCGGAACTGGCGTGCAGCCCGGGCATTCCTGATCGGGCAGCTCGCTGCGTCGAGCATCGGCTAGTGAGCACGCCAGCGTCACGTTTTCGCCGCGTATGCGAACTGTTCGATGCGCTGGTCGATCTGCCGTCTGCGCAACAGACACTACGGCTCAACGAACTGTGCGACGACGCGGCGCTTTGCGCCGACGTCGAGGCGCTGCTGCGTGCCGATGCGCTGGGGGGTGTTTTCGACGCCGCCGCGCAGGAACAACGCAATCGTTTCGCGCTGGACGAGGCGCTTGCACAGGCCGAGGTGGCCGCGACCAGCCCGGCGCCGGCGTGGCGGATAGTCCGCGAAGCCGGGCGTGGAGGCATGGGCGTCGTCTATCTGGTCGAACGCGGCACCGGCGAGCTGCGGCAGCGCGGCGCACTCAAGCTGCTGCATCGAAGCAGCGACTCCGTCGTTGCGGTGGCACGCTTCGAGCGCGAATGCCGCGTCCTGGCGCAGCTGGATCATCCGGCCATTGCGCGGCTGCTCGAAACCGGTGTCCAGGAGGACGGCGCGCCTTACCTCGTGATGGACTACGTCGACGGCGAACCGATCGATCGCTACGTTGCGCACAGAAACCTCGCACTGGATGAGCGGCTCCTGCTGTTTCTCGACGTGTGCGACGCGGTCGCCCACGCACACCGGCAGCTGGTGGTACACCGCGACATCAAGCCGGCCAACGTGCTCGTCAGTGGAGAAGGGCGAGTCAAGCTTCTCGACTTTGGCATCGCGAAACTGCTCGACGACACGGCCGGCGCGGACCTCACGCGTACGCAAGGCGAGCCGCTGACACCGCGCTACGCAGCACCCGAGCAGCTGAGCGGCGGACCGATCACGACGGCAACGGATGTGTATGGTTTGGGTGGCCTGTTCTACGTGCTGTTGACGGGCCATGCGCCGCGCGCTTCCGATTCTCGTGCGGATCACGGTGTACACGCCGACGATACGTTCGTTGCGCCCAGCCAGCGCGTTGAGCCGGACCGCGCACGCGCGCTGCGCGGCGATCTCGATGTGATCGCGTCATGTGCCTTGCAGCCTCTGCCAGAACGGCGGTACGCCAGCGTCGAGGCCTTTGCCGAGGACATACGGCGGCATCGTGACGGCCGGCCGATCGTTGTCCGGCGCAGCAGCCGTCGTTACCGCGCCGGCCGTTTCATCGCGCGTCATCGCTTGTGGCTCGGTGCTGTGATGGCAGTGCTGGTGGTCTCGATCGCGGCGGCGGTGATCAGCCTGCGTCAGGCGCGGTTTGCGCGGGAGAGCGCAGAACACGCGGAAGCCGTGCGCCATTTCGTCGTGGGCGTGTTTGCCCAGGCCAGTCCGGACGAGAACAACGGGCAGCCCTTTACCGCCCACCAGTTGCTCGACCGTGGCGCGCGACAAGTCGCTGAGGTGGCCGCGACGCCTGCGGTACAGGCCGACCTGACGAACGTGCTTGCCGGCTTGTATTTCGACATCGGCGACTATGCGCGTGCCAGGGCCATGGCGACGCAAGCGATGGATCTGGGCACCGCAGATGCTGTTCCGCCCGCCGTTCGTGCGCGCAGCCGGCTTGTCCTGGCGCAGGTGGATACGGAACTGCGCGATTTTTCGTCGGCCGCCGCGCACGTCGAGGCCGCGCAGGTGCTGGCCCGGCGCGTGGGCGCAACGGATGAAGAACAGCGTGCACGTCGCCTGGGAGTCGCTGCGCTGGTCGCGGCCGAGAATTACCAGCGTGCCGATCCTGAGCTGCGTGCGCTGATGGCGGACGACCGCGCGCGGTTCGGCGACCGCAGCGCTGCCGTCGCGGAAGACTGGATGCTGCTGGGCAAGATTCTGGACAACAACGCGCGCGGCGACGAAGCCATCGCAGCGATCCGCGAGGCGCTGCTCATCCTGCACGGGCTGCCGCACGCGGCGAGCGCCCGTATCGATGCGCAGAACCGCCTCGGACTGATGCTGCTGCACAAGCACGATCTGCCTGGCGCCGACGCGGCGCTGAAAGTCGCCGAGGAGTCAGCGACACGGTTGTACGGAGCCGACAACATCCAGACGTGGACCATCCGCTCGAACCGGATTCGCGTGGCGGAAATCGCCGGCCGCTTCGAGCAGGCCGCGGAGAGCCGCAGTGCCTTGCTACGGCTGGAGCGGGCTGCGTTGAATGATTCCAATCCTGCACAAATTGCGAGCCACGCGAAGTTTCTCGCTGCCGACTATCGCGAACTGGGCCGTTTCGCGGAAGCCGAGGCGCTGTTCCGGGAATCCCTCGCATTGTCCGACCGCGCGGCGGGTGCGCAGCGCGGCAACGACAGTGCCGACACCCTGCTGCACCTGGGCTATACCTTGCAGTTGCAGGGACGCTACGGCGAAGCGGAAGCCGACATCCGCGAGGCGTATGCGATTGCCTCGCGTCATGAGCAGCCCACGTCCCAATGGCTCAGCGACACGCGCGGTCGCCTGGGCAACCTGCTGCGCCTGCAAGGCCGATACGAAGAGGCGTTGGCGGAACTGCGCCCGGCTGCGGAGGCACTCAGTCACGGCGGCTCCGGCGGCAACCCGATACTCGCCAATGTGCTTGCGCAGCTGAGCCTCGCCGAGCTCGCGGACGGAGATGCCGCCAGCGCGGACGCGACCGCTACGCGCGCGACCGATCTGGCACGCCGCGTGTTCGAGCCCGGCAACTATCGCCTCGGCCTGTCGCTGTTCGCTGCGGGGTGCGCCAAATTAGCGCTCGGTCGTGCCGATGCGGCGATACCGCTGCTGCGCGAGGCGCTCGCTGTCCGGCACCCGCCGCATCCCGCCCACGATCCGCGCGTGCTGGAGGTGCAGGTGGCGCTGGTAGCCGCACTGCAAATGGCGGATCAGCGCCGCGAGGCGGATGAAATCCGGGAGGCGATCCAACCGCTGCTGCGTCGCGATGATTCACCCTACGCGCGGCAACTGCTCGCGCAACTGACGCCACGCTGACGGTTGCCTACAGCATCGGTCGGGCGTGGCAGGGTCGTGCGTCGTTCTGCGTGTATGGCGGTTCCAGGAGGAAACGCCATGAACCACGTCTTGCCAGGATTGCTGCTCTTTCTCTGCTGCGTGCTCGCCCCGGCCCATGCGGGCGGGCTTCCGACGGGATCGCTCGATCCGGGTTTCGGTGACCAGGGTTTTGTTCGACTGTATTTCGACGATCGGCTCGGCACGACGACCGATGATCGTGCCAAGACGATACAGATCCTGCGCGGCGACCTCGGCGGAGGCGCGTTCGGCCCGAAATGGATTCTCGTCGCGGGATCCGCAGGGCGCTATGTCGCCATCACGCGGCTGTTCATGAACGGACAGATCGACCCCGCGTTCGGTGCAAACGGCGTGGCGTTCTCCGCACGTACCAATGTGTCGAGCTTCGGCGGCATGGTTGTCATGCCGAACGGCGACATCGTGATCGGCTACGCCGATGACTACTCGGGCCCTGACAGCGACAGCAGGGATTTCTTCATCGAAGCCTTCACGCCGAACGGCCAGCCAAAGAACGTCGGTGGTGACGAGGCACCGAATCAGCGCAGTGTGGATCTCAGCAGTTCCGCCCCGGCCGTGAACGGGCGTTGCAGCGACTATTACCGGGACAACCGCGCGCAACGCCTGATTCTGACCGCCGAGGGAGGCATCGTTCTGGTCGGCGACATAACCGTCTACGACGACGATGGGCAGTTTGTCCGGCGCGACATCGCCTTCGCCGAATTCAACGGCGGCACCTACGCGCCGGCCCGACCAACGCTGGCCTGCACGGGCGCTGGCGGCCGGCTCGACGCGACGCGCTATCCACCCGCGCGAGACAATTTCAACGCCGATGCCGTCGTTCACGCGGCCGTATCCGATGTCGGGGCGCACGTGCTGTATGTCGGCAGCGTCGATCCGTCTTACGACGCGCAGACGGCGCAACTGGGCATGCTGAACTACCGTGATCTCGCCGTCGGCTACACCTACGACGATTCCTACAATCTCGGCATGCCGGAAAGCTACTGGCAGCAGCGTCAGAGCGATTTCTGGCAGATACGCACCGAGACGCAGCCAGGAACGTTCGTGCTGTTCGGCGATGCGGAGAACGGTACGGTAGCCGGCGTGGTCCGCCGCCAGCCGATCATCGCAACGGCGCAGGCCAATTCCTTGCAGCCGCTGTGGTTCTTCCCCATCGGTGGCGCAGCCGATTCGATGGTTGCCGGCCTCGAAGGGTGGCGCCTGCCTGGCGCACGCGACCTGATGCTGGTCGGTGCGGCGAAATCCTGCAGCGCCGCCGGTTGCGGCGGCAACTGGGACAGCTTCGCCGTCGGTGTCAGCAACGGCGCGACGGTCCTCAACGCGTACCAACCGCAGGCCGCATTCGGGAATCAGGGCTGGGTGCGCCACCCGGTACGCGACTACGACGGCAACGCGGCCAGCCACGCGATTGCCTGGACCGGCGTGCTCCAGGGAAACCTGTTCGGAACTGGCGACACCGACGTCTATGTCGCCGGTGAGTTCCGAACGTCGGTCGACAACCACCTCGACATGTTCGTCGCCAAGGTGCGCGTTGCGAACGCGGGCGATCCACCGTGGGTTATTCCCGCCGACACGATCTTCCGGGACGGATTCCAGTGAGCCGGCTGTCGGCGGGACTGGTGCGCATCACCATGCTGCTGGTTCTCGGCTTCACGCAACCGGCACTGGGAGCCGGCGCGCCGTCGCGCGGCACGCTATACCTGTCAGCGCTGGGCGGCACGCTCTACCGGGCGAGCTATGTCTACGATGGTGATGCCGTGTTCACGGTATCGCGCCCGACGGCGGTCGCGCTCCTGAGGCGCGGCGGCAGTGTTCGGGTGCTGCCAGACGGTCGGGTCGTCGTCGTCGGTGCGGGTTACGTGTCGGTTTACGACCCGCGCAGGCACACCGTGGCACTCGTCAATTCGCTCACGAATGCCAACACGGCAACGCTGGATCCGTCTGGAGCCAAGCTCTGGGTCGGCTGGAAGGACACCGCGCTGTCCGAAGTGCCTCTGTCGCCGCTGGCCAACGGCACCCCGCATGCCGTGGGCGGCGACGACACGGTTGCGACGATGCTGGCGTTTGCGCCGGGGCAGGGTGCGTTCTACACGACGGGCGGAGAGTTTGAGAATGGAAACTTCGGCAGAATAAACCTTGCGACATTCTCTACGACCCGTGTGGCGGCATCGGCCTACGCGACCGGCGTCGTGTACGAACCCTATAGCCAGACGCTTATCACGGCGGGTCTCGGTCGCGCCCGACAAATGGCGCCGTCCAGTCCGGCGACCGTCCTGAGTACACGCGACGACAGCGTCGCCGGCGAGAATTATCTCGTTCTGGAGCCGACCGGCCAGGGGCATGTGATCGGCACGCGCAGTGGTGGCGAGGCCCGCGTGGTGCTGATTGATTTTTCCGCGGGCGGACGTATCGGCGACACAGCGACGACGCTGCACTCGGCCGTGCTCGGCACGATTACCGATTTGTCTGGCGGTGCGGGATGGGATGGCGATCTCGTCTTCGACGATGCGTTCGAGCCGCCTGCGTTGAGTCCGTGAGCGTGCCCGGGCCTCAACAGCCCGGGGTTCGACGTGTGGTCGCTGGAATGCGTTCGGCCTGGCCCGACAACGTGGCTGCTTCGTCGCTGCGGACTTGGCAGCGACTGCGGGCGGATCATTCGTGACTCAATGTGTCATTGTATATAATGTGAACTTGCCATTTGCGCGTGCGCCCCGGCTGGCGGCCGGGGCGCACTGGCGCGTCAGTCCTTGGCACGCAGACGCAACGCGTTGGTCACGACCGAGACTGACGACAGGCTCATGGCGAGTGCGGCGATCATCGGGCTCAGGAGCAGGCCGAACAGCGGGTAGAGAACACCCGCCGCGATCGGCACACCGACAGCGTTGTACGTGAACGCAAAGGCAAGGTTCTGCTTCATGTTGGCCACTGCGGCCTGAGAGATCTGGCGCGCCCTGACGATGCCGCGAAGATCGCCGCGGACCAGCGTGACCTGCGCGCTCGACATCGCGACGTCGGTGCCGGTGCCCATGGCGATGCCGACATCCGCGGCGGCGAGGGCGGGTGCGTCGTTGATGCCGTCGCCCGCCATGGCGACGCGACGCCCTTGCGCTTTCAGCTGCGCGACCAGCGCGGCCTTGTCCTGCGGTCGCACTTCGCCGTGCACCTCGTCGATGCCCAGTACCCGCGCGACCGCGTTGGCCGTGGTCGCGCCGTCGCCGCTGGCCATGACGATGCGTATTCCTGCTGCGCGCAGGGCGGCGATGGCGTCCGCTGTGCCCTCCTTGATGGGATCGGCCACCGCGATCATACCGGCGAGGCGTCCGTCGACGGCCAGGAACATGGCGCTCGCGCCGTCGCTGCGTTGTTGTTCGGCTGCGGCGAGCAGCGGCGACGGATCGGCGCCCACTTGCCCCATGAGTGCGGTGTTGCCCAGCGCCAGTGCCTGCGCGCCGACATGGCCACGCACACCGATGCCGCTGGCGGATTCGAAGTCGGTCGCTGCCTGCAGGACGAGTTGCTGCTGGCGCGCCTCGGCGACGATGGCGGCAGCCAGCGGATGCTCGCTGCCCTGATCGAGGCTCGCAGCCAGCCGCAGCACGTCGGCAGCGGAAAATCCCCCGGTCGGCACCACCGTGCGAAAGGCGGGCTTGCCCCGTGTCAGCGTGCCGGTCTTGTCGACGATGAGCGTGTCGATGGTGCGCAGCCGTTCGATGGCCTCGGCGTCACGGAACAGTACGCCGGCCTGCGCGGCGCGGCCGGTGGCGACCATGATCGACATGGGTGTGGCGAGGCCCAGCGCACACGGACAGGCGATGATCAGTACCGCCACCGCGTTGACCACCGCGTAGGTCCACGACGGCGCGGGGCCGAACAGTCCCCAGGCCAGGAACGTCGCCAGCGCGACGCTGAGCACCGCGAGCACGAACCAGAAACTCACCGTGTCGGCCATGCGCTGCATCGGCGCGCGGGACCGCTGCGCCTGCGCCACCAGCTGCACGATCTGCGCGAGCAGGGTGTCGGCACCGACGCGTCCCGCGCGGATCACGAGACTGCCCGAGGTATTCAGCGTGGCGCCGATCACCGCGCTGCCGGGGGTCTTTTCGACCGGCAGCGATTCGCCGGTGAGCATCGATTCATCGATGCTGGAGCGGCCGTCGATCACCTCGCCGTCGACCGGAACGGTTTCGCCGGGCCGCACGCGCAGGCGATCGCCCACATGCACGTGGGTCAGTTCGATGTCTTCTTCGGTGCCGTCTTCGCGCACGCGCCGGGCGGTCTTCGGCGCCAGCCGCAGCAATGACCGGATCGCCGCCGAGGTGCTGGACCGGGCGCGCAGCTCCAGCAGCTGCCCCAGCAGGGTCAGCGACACGATGATCGCGGCGGCCTCGAAATACACACCGATGCGGCCGTGCTCGCGGAACGAATCGGGGAACAGCTGCGGTGCGAGGGTGGCGACCACGCTGTAGCCAAACGCGGCACCGACGCCGGTACCGATCAATGTCCACATGTTCGGGCTGCGGTGCGCGATCGACTGCGCCCACCGCTGGAAGAACGGCCAGCCCGCCCACAGCACCACGGGCGCGGACAGCGCGAATTCGATCCAGGTGCGCGTGCCGGCATCGAGCGCTACGAAATAGTGTCCGAACATCGCAAGAGCGAACACCGTGAGCGACAGCGGAAGCGTCCACCAGAAGCGTCGCCGGAAGTCGGTCAGCTCCGGGTTTTCGCCGTCGTCCAGGGCCGGCATGGCCGGTTCAAGCGCCATGCCGCAGATCGGACAGGTGCCAGGATGGTCCTGCACGATTTGAGGGTGCATCGGGCAGGTGTACTGGGTGCCTGCAGGCAGGGGCGCCGATGCCGCGGCCGGCTGCAGGTATTTGCCCGGGTCAGCGACGAATTTGGTGCGGCACCCGGCCGAACAGAACCGGTAGTCGTGTCCGGCGTGCAGCGCGTGATGCGCGCTGTCCGCGGCCACCGTCATGCCGCAGACCACGTCACGCAAGCTGTCGTCCCGTGGCGTTTCGTGCGCGCCCGCAACGGGCGGGTGGTCATGGCAGGACTTTGCGCCGGGCGATGATGCTGTCGCGGGCGCGGCGGATTCCGCAGGGTCTGCTGGCGCCGGATCCTGTGCATGGCAGCACGGTCGTGCGGCCGGATGCGAGGTGTTCATGGTGATTCCTCTTGCGTGAGTGCGTTGAGAATCGGGCACTGCTCGGCGCGGCCGTGGCCGGGGCAGGCGGTGATCAGACTGTGCAGGCCGGCGCGGATGCGGGTGAGTTCCTCGATGCGCGCGTCGATGTCGTCGAGCTTGCTTTTGGCGGCTTGCCTGATCCGCGCGACGCTGCGCTGCTCGCTCAGGGTCAGCAAGCTGCGGATGTCGTCCAGCGAGAATCCCAGGGCCTTGGCGCGGCGAATGAAGCGCAATCGGCGCAGCTCGACTGCGCCGTAGCGCCGATAGCCCGAGGCAAGACGGCCAGCTGGTGCAAGCAGTCCGTCGCGCTCGTAATACCTCACCGTGTCGATGCCGACGCCCGCTTGCCGGGCCAGCTGTCCGATGCTCAACGTTGTCATGACTGATCTCCCATGGAGGTCAGCCTACAGTCTGGACTCATGTCCAGAGTCAAGCGAATTCGTGGGGTCGGGTCGACTCAGTTTCAGGCGTCACCGGGGGGCTCGCAGACCGCACGCCGAGGCAGGCTCGGTGAACGCGCAAGACACCGCAGCCGGTCGCGGTCAACCGTCGTGTTCGGCAGATCGTACGATCTTCACGCTGCAGGTCCTGAGTCTGGAGGGACCTCAGGCAGCGTCCTATGGACAGATTCCGCCACATGCTACGAGCACCGTGCGGAGTCGCTCGATGATCGCTCGGCGGCCGGTAATGAGTGCGGCAATGTGCACTTTGTCGAAGGCGCCCTCGTGGTCGAGGATCGGCGTCAGCATCGTGATCTCGTCATGGACCTGATTGAGAAAGCCCTGCAGCGAAACGCGCACCGCTGGCGATGACGCCGCTGCGCTCCACAACTCCGGAGACTCGAGCATCTCCACGACTGCACCGATGCAACTGCGCTCGCTCATCGCCGCTCCCGTCGTCCAGCAGTGTTGCCAATTTCTCATCGGGCAACGGGTCGGCGGTACTCGGGTTTTCCCCCACGATGGGCAGAGGGTTCACCCGGCAGGTGGTGTCGAGGCAGGGAGCACTGAAGCCGATCCGGGTCCACGGACGGGCCGGCGTGAGCACACGTCAATCGCTCACAGTTGCGACCGTATCGGCACGAACACTTTCTCGGCGAGTTTCTGCCGCCAGGGCCGTTGGGACCAGCGTTCGTAGGTATAGAGGCTCGATTGCCGCAGGTCGCGCTCGAAGACTTCGCTCATGGCCTGCGCGAAGCCCGCGTCGTAGACGTTGAGGCTGGCCTCGTCGTTGAGCTCGAACGAGCGCATGTCGAAATTGGTGGAACCTACCGAGACGACGAGCGCGTCGAAGATCAGCATCTTGGAATGCATCATCGTCGGTTCGTAGACGTGGATTTCCACGCCGCTGCGGAGCAGCGGACCCCAGCCGCCCTTCGAAGCCACTCGTACCGTGTCGGAGTCCAGGTGCTTGTCGGGCAGCAGCACGCGCACGCGCACGCCGCGCTCTCGCGCGCGAACCAGCTCGTTGGTCATCAGTTCGTCGGGGACGAAGTAGGCGGCCTGGATATCGATGGTGCGCTGAGCGGCGGTGATCGCGGCAAGGTACATCAGGCGCATGCTCGAACTGCCGCCGGCGGGGGAACTCGTGAACAGGTGCATGTCCTGGTCGCCGGCGCGTTGCAGTGCGGGGAAATAGGCGTCGCCGTGCAGCACCCTGCCGGTGGTCTTGATCCAGTTGTCGAGGAAGCCGGCCTGCATCTGCGCAACCACCGGTCCCTCGACGCGGAAATGGCTGTCGCGCCAATGCTCGGGATCCTGCGCGTGCCCGGACCATTGATCGGCAATACCGACTCCGCCCACGAAGCCGACCTTGCCGTCGATGACGAGCAGCTTGCGATGCGTGCGGTTGTTCATCCGGGAAATGGTGTACCAGTGCAGCGGATGGAAGCGCTCGACCTCGACGCCGGCGGCGAGCATGGTGTCGATGAGTTCCGGCTTCATCTTCGCGCTGCCGACCCAGTCCAGCATGACGTGGACCTTCACGCCGGCGCGGGCACGCTCGACCAGCGCATCGGCGAACTCCTGGCCGATGGAGCCGGACCAGTAGATATAGGTCTCGAACGTGATCGTGTGCTGCGCCTTGCGGATCGCATCGAGCATCGCCGGGAAGATCTCGTCGCCGTTCTGCAGCGCGTCGATGCGGTTGCCGCCGACGATGCCCGGTCCGAGCAGGTTCGCCATCTCGCGCCTGAACTGCGGATCGTCGATGCCGAACAGGTGCTCGATGCGGTGTTCGATGCGCTTTTCCGGACGGGAAAAGTTCATCGCGACCAGCACGACCAGCGTGGTCGCCGCGGCCGTCGTGGCAATGGTCCAGAAACGCGATGTCATGGTCTGCCGTCCCTTGCTGGCGATGCGCGCGCACCGACGCGAAGCGTAGGCCCGATTCCGTGAGGGCGGTGTGTGGCAGGGGCCGCCACGGGCGGGCGCGGGATCGCGACGATGCGACATAGCCCGGGCGGCTTCCGAGCGGCGGACGAAACCGCTGCATGCGGTCGTGTCTTGACGCCACGCTCCCATTCCGCGCGGCAGAATCGGCACCGATCCGCAACCGGGACAAGCCCATGGCAACGAAGACCAGGTCTGCGCAGGGCGTGCCCACGATCGACACGGCGCTGGGCGAGGTGGAATATCCTGGTGAAAACGAGATCGCGGTGGCGATCGCGGATCTGATCGAGGATTTCGTACGCCGGCGCGACGCCGGTGGTCCGCTGCATCGCGACGTGCATCCCAAGGCGCACGGCTGCCTCAAGGCGAAGCTGCACGTCAATGCCGATCTGCCGAAGGAGCTGCAGACCGAGGTGTTCCAGCCGGGCGCGGTCCACGATGCCTGGGTGCGCTACTCCAATTCCGCGCCGGCGCCGCGCAGCGATCAGGCGCGCGACGGCCGCGGCATGGCGATCAAGGTGCTCGGACCGCAGGGCGAGCGCATCCGGGCCGATGCGGACCATCCGTTCGCGCAGGATTTCATCCTGATCAATCATCCGGTGTTTTTCATCAACGACCCGGCCGACTACCTGACCTTCCTGCGCCGCACGTTCAGCGACAGCATCGTGGACAAAGCGCTGATCCCGCTGGCGCTCGGCATACGCGGCAGTGCGATCGCGCTGGCCACGGCGGTGAAGCCGCTGGTGCCGCTGCAGTGCATGCGTTTCTGGTCGACCGTGCCGTATGCCTGGGGCAAGGGAAAATTCCGTCACGCCGTGAAGTATTCCGTGCGGCCGCTGGACGATGCCGCGGACGAGGCGGTCGGCGCTGGTCCCGATGCGCTGCGCGACGGGTTGCGTGACGCGCTGGCTCAGCGCGCGATCGTGCTGCAGTTCGAAGTCCAGCGGCGCGCGGCGCAGCACAGCATCGAAGATGCGATGACGGAATGGAATGAGGCCGACGCGCCGTTTGAGTCCGTCGCACAGCTCGTGATCCCCCGGCAGCGCTTCGACACGCCGGCGCGCGACGCGCGGGCGGAAGCCATGGCCTTCAATCCGTGGCATTGCTCGCCGGAGCATCGTCCGCTCGGCGTGATCAACCGTATGCGGCTGGCGATCTACGAGCGCGTCGCGAACGCGCGGCGCGCGAGCCGGCCGACCGCACGCCGTCGCAAGGCTGCACCGCGCGACTGAGTGCAGCGGGCAGCGCGACTCACGCTCGGATCGTCCCGGCCAGGCGGCAATGCTGCCGGCGCGAGATCGCTCTACAGAAGCTGGTCGATATCCTTCGGCCAGCTGTCATGCAACAGCCGCGACAGCGCGCGATCGGCGAGCAGCCTGCCGTTGGTCTGGCAGCGTGCGCAGTAGTTCGATTCGTTGTCCGCATAGACGATGCGCTGCACCGGTGCGGCGCAGACCGGGCAGGGTTTGCCGTAACGGCCATGCACGGCCATCTGCGCGTGGAACGCCGTGACCTTGTCGGGAAATGCCGCGCCGGTTTCTTCGCGCAGGCGTTGCGTCCATTCCGCGAGCACCTGCTTCGCCGCGTCGTGCAGGCGCGCGCTGTCGGCGGGCGCGAGTCTGGCGCCGAGCGCGAACGGCGACAGCTTCGCGCGGTGCAGGATTTCGTCGGAATAGCTGTTGCCGATGCCGCTGAACAGGCGCGGGTCGGTCAATGCGCGCTTGACCGTGTGGTTGCCGCGCGCGACGCGCTCGGCGAACTGTGCCGCGTCGATCGCGAACACGTCGATGCCGCCGGGGTCCAGCGCCGCGAGTGCCGCTTCACCGGCGACGTAGTGCAGTGACGCGCGCCGCTTCGTGCCGGCTTCGGTGAGATACAGCAGCCCCGTATCGAACGCGAAACTCGCCAGCGCGATCTTGCCCGGTGGCTTGGCGCCAGCGTCGCGCCAGCGCAGGCGGCCGGCGATCATGAGGTGTATGACGAGAAAGCGTTCGCCCTCGAGCGCCAGCACGATGCGCTTGCCGAGACGGCGCACGCCCTCGACGCGTCGGCCGGTGGCATCGGCGACAGGCGGCTCGACGGTGCGCAGCACAAAGGGATTCGCGAGCGTGACCTTGCGCAGAACCTGCCCGAGCAGACGTGCCTGCACATGTTCGACATAGACGACGATATCGGGCAGCTCGGGCATCGTGACTTCCTCTGTTCCACGTCATGCGTGCCGGTTCCGTTCCGGCGTGCGCCGCCGACGCGACGCCACCGGCGCCGCACGCTGCAATGACCGCATCACGATACCATCGCCGTTCCCGACCACGGAGCGCCACCATGTACCGACTCGTCGTCCTGCTGCTGTGCCTGATCGCCGCGCCCGCGATGGCTCTCGAGCCCAGCGCGACGCTCAAGGTAACGCCGTTGCTGAAGACCACGACGAGCTGGGACGGCAAGCCGATTGTCTATCCGGGCGGGCAGGCGGAAGTCTCGGCGCTGGTGATCGAGATCGCGCCGGGCGGTGAGACCGGTTGGCACCAGCATCCCGTGCCTTCGTTCGGCATGGTGCTGGAAGGTACGCTGGAAGTGCAGCTCAAGGATGGCCAGGTCAAGCGCATCGAGGCAGGCCAGGCCCTCGCCGAGGTGGTCGACACTTTGCATAATGGTCGCAATGTGGATAAAAAACCCCTGAAGCTGCTCGTGATCTACGCCGGCAGCGCCGGGATGCCGCTGACGCTCGTGAAAAACCCGCACGCCAAGCCCTGAGCGGTGCGAGCGCGCAGGCAGGCCAGGCTAGCTCATGGCATCCCGAGGCGGCGACGAGGTTTGCTGCGCCATTGGGCCGCGTGTGCGCCAGCCGTCTGGCGGATGCGCGTGCCTTGGGGGGGCTGACGCGGCGTTGCGTCTACAGTCGTGCATTCACTTCAATACGACAGGACGTTGCACATCATGAAGAATCGCTTGAGCTCGCTGGCCCTGGGCCTGGTCGCCGCATTCGCGTTGCCTTCGCAGGCGATGTATCTCAATCCGCAGGGAACCGGCGAGGTACTGCTGTTTCCGTACTACACGGTGAACAGCAACCAGTCGACGCTGATCACCCTCGTCAACACGACGAACGTGGCGAAGATGTTCAAGGTCAAGTTCCGCGAGGGTTACAACGGTCGCGACGTGCTCGACTTCAACCTCTTCGTCGGCCCGAACGATAGCTGGACCTCGACGCTGTTCGCGCTGCAGCCAGGCGATGGTGCCAGCATCATGACGCGCGACGAGAGCTGCACCGCGCCAGACAAGCCCAATTGGGCCGCGCCGTTCCCGGGCGGCGGCTACCAGCAGCCGTTCCTGCCGTTCGCCTATACCGGCGTCAGCGAGGACAGTGGGCCGACCTCGATCACGCGCACGCGCGAAGGACTGATCGAGATCGTCGAGCTCGCCGAGCTTGCCGGTACGCTGGCCGATGCCGTGACGAACCGGCATCCGCCGAATTGCGTGCCACTGCAGGCGATCGATCCGGGTTCCGCGGACCTGCGTCCGCCCGGCGGTGGCGTCTACGGCAATTTCGCGATCGTCGATGTCGCCGAGGGCACGCTGTTCGGTGGCAATGCCATGGCCATCGATGATTTTTCGCAGTTTCCGCTGGTGGCGGACACGGCCTCGGTGGTCGAATGGCTGGGCGCCGGCAATTCGCGGCCCGGCGAAGTGGACGCGCAGATTCCGGTCGACGGCGGCTACACCACACTGACCTATGCGACTAACGGCGGGCTGCTCGGCGGTTTCAACGCGGTTTCCGCCTTGATCATGGCCGACAGCGTGTTCGGTTCGATGAGCCGGGAGGCCGGGGTCGGCAGCCACACGGAGTGGGTACTGACATCGCCGACCAAGTCTTTCTACACCGACAACCAGCGGCTCGGCGTACCGCTCGGCGATTCCGGTGCAATCGCGCCGTTCGAGAAGACCTTTGGCGAGGATGGCGTCGCAGCCTCGTGCGTGGGCTATGCGCCGGGCGGTTTCGATCGTGAAGGCCGGCCGGTGCAGTTCGCGCGCGATGCCTCGCCGGGCGGCGCGTTGCCGCAGCACGCGCTGTGCTATGCGGCGAACGTTGTGCATTTTTCCAGTCTGCCGGCTGACGGTGCCACTCAACTGCTGGGATCGCGCCTGGGCAGCAAGGTCTGGAATCCGACGCCGGCGACGGAAACCGCGAGCGTGCGGCTGCAACTCGGCGTTCGGCGCGGCAACGAGCGCAACGTTCTGCCCGCCGGCTTGCGCGGCCCTGCACTGCGTGGCCTGCCGGTGATCGGCTTCGAGGCCGTGCGCTACATTAACGGCAATGTGAGCCCGGGCGTACTCGCGAATTACACGATGGCGACACCGCTGCGGGCCGATGTCGCGTGCGTCGATGCGGCGGGTGCGCAAATCGAGTGTCCGTGACGGTGATGGCGGGCGGCTCGTACGGCGTCGCGAGACGATCGCAGCCGATGCGCGAGCGGTCCGCCGGTGCCGCGCGCGTGTCGCGTTCCTTACTCACGAAACTGATTCCCGACGGTAGGATGTCGACGATGAAACTTCACCCGATCTTGCCGGCCCTCGGTCTCATCATCGCGCTTGCGCTGCCGGCCCAGGCCGTCTATGTCAATCCGCAGGGCACCGGACAAGTGCTGCTGTTTCCGTATTACAGCGTGAACGGCAGCCAGTCGACGCTGATCTCGGTCGTCAACACGAAAAGCACGGCGAAGATCGCGAGGATCCGCTTCCGCGAGGGCTACAACGCGCGTCAAGTGGTCGACTTGAACCTGGTGCTTGGCCCCAACGACACCTGGACCGCGACCGTCTTCGCGCTGCAGCAGGCCGACGGCGCGACCATCCTGACGCGCGACGGCAGTTGCACTTCGCCGGACAAGCCGAGTTGGACCGCGCCGTTCCCGGGCGGTGGCTACCAGCAGCTTTTTTTCCCGTTCGCCTATGACGCGCATAACACGGATAGCGGACCGACCGCGATTACGCGCACGCGCGAAGGGTATGTCGAAGTCATCGAAATGGCCGAACTTGGCGGTGCGCTAGCCGCGGCCGCGAGCGGCCCGCAGCCGCTGAACTGCATGCCCTTTCAGCAAATGGGATCTTTATCGGCCGACCTCCTTCCGCCCGGTGGCGGCTTGCAGGGCAATTTCGCGATCGTGGACGTCGCTGACGGAACCCTGTTCGGCGGTGCCGCAACGGCTATCGAGGATTTCAGCCTGTTGAGCCTGTTCAACGATTTCGGAACACCACCGACCCTGGCGGTCGCCGTCAGCCGGGGGGGTGAGGTCGACGCGACCATTCCTTCCGACGGCGGCTACACCACACTGACGTACTCGACGGCCGACTTTCCGGCGTTCGGTGGTCCCAACGCAATTTCCGCGTTGCTGATGGCTGACAGCGTGTTCGGTGCCATGAGTCGCGAGGCCGGTGTGGGCAGCCATACGGAATGGGTACTGACGTCGCCGACGAAGCTGTTCTATACCGACGATCAACTATTGGGTGTCGCTCTGGGCGGTCCCGGCGCACGGGCGCCGTTCGAAAAGACCTTCGGCGAGGGTGGTGTGGCCGGATCGTGCGTGTCCTACCGCGTCAGCGGCTTTGACCGAGAAGGCCGCGCCGTGGATTTCGCGACCGATCCGGGTCCGGCTGGTGCGCTGCCACAGCACGCGCTGTGCTACGCGACGAACGTTGTGCATTTTTCCAATCTTCCAGACGACGGCGCGACGCCGCTGCTGGGCTCGCGCCTGGGCAGCAAAGTGTGGAATCCTACACCGGCGACGGAGACGGCGAACGTGCGGCTGCAACTCGGCGTACGGTCCGGCAGTGCCGGGCGCAATATCCTGCCCGCGGGATTGCGTGGGCCGGCCCTGCGCGGCCTGCCGGTGATCGGCTTCGAAGCGGTGCGCTACATCAACGGCAATGTCAGCCCCGGCTTGCTTGCGAACTACACGATGGCTACGCCGCTGCGGGCCGATGTGGCTTGCGTCGATGCGGCTGGTGTCGCGATCGATTGCCCGTCGCAGTAAAGCGGTTTTCGCCTTGCTTCCGAGGCAAGTCAGCTGTGGCGAAACTCCAGTCAGCGTGTCTGGCTGATGTTTCTCACCCTCATCCAACCCTCTCCCCCAAGCGAGCTTGGGGGAGAGGGCTAAATCGTCCGCGCTGCATCGAAGCGCCTGATTCCCACGCCGGTGATTTCGCGGCGCACTCACCCGACGCCTGAGATCGTCCGCACGAGCCCGTCACCGTGGCGGCCTCGTACCGGAACCCAGGTTCCGCCAGCGGAGGACAGGGATGACTGCCGAATCAGCGTCGCGGGACTTCGAGAACGAACTGGCCGCGCGCCTGCCGCTGCCGGGCCATGGCTCGGCGCTGCTGCCGCACGTCGTCGTCGAGGGCTACAACACCGAGTTGCGCCGCCAGGGCCGCTACGTCGGCGACCAGGCGGCCAAGCGCGCTTTCTTCCATCGCCTCGATAGCTGGCGGGCAACGCAGCGCAAGACCGGCGAGGATCCCTTTGGCGATGTGCCCAGTGCGGCGCTGCCGAAGAAAGTGCTCGACAAGGCACTCAAGGAGGGCAGTTCGGCCGCGGCCGGCATACTCCAGTCCGCGATCGAGGATTTTGCGCGCTCACTGTTCGATGTCATCCGCGTGTTCCACGACAAGGCCTGGAACAGCGTGTCGCACATCGTGATCGGTGGCGGCTTTCGCGCTTCGCGTGTCGGTGAACTTGCGATCGGCCGCGCCCAGTTGCTGCTGCAGGACAGTGGTCTGGATATCGCGCTGCATCCGATCCGGCACGATCCCGACGAGGCAGGCCTGATCGGTTCGGCCTACCTGATGCCATCGTGGATGTTCGCCGGATTCGATGCGGTACTCGCGATCGACATCGGCGGCACCAACGTGCGTGCCGGTCTCGTGAGACTGGGCAAAAGCGGCAGCAAGACCGAGCCGCGCGTTGCCAAGATGCTGCTCTGGCGACATGGCGACGAGGAGCCGACGCGCGAGAATCTGGTCGCGGAACTCGTCGCGATGCTGCGTAAGCTCATCGCCTATGCCTCGCGTCACACTCTGCGTCTCGCACCGTTCATCGGCGTGGGCTGTCCCGGGCGCGTGCGCCTGGACGGGCGCATCGAGCAGGGCACCGGCAACCTGCCCGGAAACTGGCAGGCCAGGCGCTTCCATCTGCCGACCTTGCTACTGCAGGGCGTGCCTGAGATTGGCGGTCACGACACCGTCGTCATGCTGCACAACGACGCCGTCGTGCAAGGGCTCAGCGCCATGCCGGACATGGCGGAATTCGAGCGCTGGGCCGTACTGACGATTGGTACCGGTCTGGGCAACGCGCAGTTCCGGAATCGGGTGGTGTAGCCGTTCGCCGCGGGGGTTGTCGTGGTGCAGGTGGAAGCGCCGCCTGCATTGCGTGCAGGCGGCGGCTTCCGATTGCTTCAGGCCAACTGCCGCAGGCGAGTCACGTCACTCGTTGGCAACAGCGCATCAACGCAGATCGACCTGCGCGACCTTGTCCTTGTATGACTCCTTCGGATCGATGCCGAGCAGCATCTTGACGCCGGCGGCGATGCTGGATCCGTTGAGCCAGATCTCGGCGCGTTCCGCATCCAGGCGCAGCAGGGTCAGCTTTGGATCGTCCTTGCCGTCTTCGAACCACGCGGCGATGAACGGATTCCAGAGGCGGTCGATCACGGCGCGGTCCTTGTCCACGCGCAGGCTGCCCTGCACGCTGGCGAACAGGTCGTGGCCCTTGGCGCTGAACGCGACTGTCGCGCGTTCGCCGGTACCACCGACGAGCTGCTGCGCGATCTTGTTGTCGACCGAGGTGAAGAACCACACCGGGCCGCGTTCTTCTTCGACCTGCGCCGTCATCGGGCGCGTGTGGCCGTCTTCGGTGCCGTCGAGGCCGAGCATGACCGTCATGTCGGACTTCAGCGATTTCCAGAATTTCTGTTCGAGTTCCTGCGGTGTGGTCGTCATGTGAGCACTCCTTGCGGTGCGGTGGGGTGAGTCACCGTAAACACGCGTGCGTGGCTCATTTGTGAAACGGGCGCCATCGGGTACAGGATCGCCTTTGTGCGCAACGGCTGGGCCTGCTGCGCCCGACTTCAGCGCGTGACCATCGCGGCCGCGTCCGCCGCGATACGACTACCGCGTTGCGGAGCCCGGCAATGCGCGTTCGGGATCCGCGTCGAGCACGCCGGAAAGTACCGGCCATACCTCACCGCTGACCCGGATGTGGCCGTCGACGCAGCGTGCGCCGAGCTCGCTGGCGCGGCGGGCGTGGCGTCCCTGCCGCACCACGATCTTGCGGTCGGCGGCGACGCGGCCATGTCGGTACAGATAGGCCGCCGCCGGACCGGCTGCGCTGCCGGTGGCAACATCTTCGACGTCGCCCAGGTTGTCCCAGGTCCGGCCTTCGGGCGCATCCGGGTCCAGCACGTAGACGAAGCGCGCGCCGAAGCGGGCGAGCAGGCGCTCCAGTTCACGCCCGCGCACCGCGCTGCGATCCAATGCCTCCGCCGTGACCGGCACGATCAGATAAGGCAATCCGGTCGAGACCACCTGCAGCGGCAAGCCTTGAGCGAGATCGCGGATTTCGAGATTCAGCGCAGCCAGCAGATCCGTTGCCTGCGCCGCGTCGATCGCGGCGCCGAATTCGGCAAGACCCTGATCCATCTCGGCGAAGACCGCGCCGGCCAGGCGTCGTGTCGTCACTGTCACCGCGCGTGCCGGCAGGCGCAGGATCCAGCGGCGCTCTTCCTCGTCAGGCGCCTGGGTGCGATGCAGCACCGCGGCAGCGCCGAGTACCGGATGCCCGGCGAACGGGAGCTCCTCCTGCATCGTGAAGATGCGCGCGCTTGCGCCGTGCGCGTCGATCGCGCCGAGAAAGATCGATTCGAACTGGCGCATCTCCCGGGTCAACTGTTGCAGGAACGATTCGCTCCAGCCGTCGCACGGCAGGAACACGCCGAGGCCGTTGCCGGCCAGTGCCCGGTGTGCAAAAACGTCGACATGGAAATAGCGATTTATCGAAATATCCATTATGAGCTGAACGGCGGTGACTTCAGCGGACGAATTCGACGTTATAGAGCGCCAGATCCGTGCCGTCGCACTGCACCGCGACCTCGGTCTTGCCCAGCGCCAGGCGCTTCGCGTCGAGGCTGAGATTCGCGAAGCCGTACTCGTCCGGCGTCACCGTCGCCTGCAGCGTGGCGCCCGGCTGCACGATGCGCACCCGCGGTGTGCAGCCGGGCCGGGCCGCTACCGGCACGCTCAGCACGATCTGTCCGCTGGCCGGGAGGCGCAGCTTGGGCACGTCGGTCACGCTGCCGCGCATGCGGTCCACCGACAGCAGCGTCGTGGAAACCAGGTCGGCCGGCCGCGGCAGCCACAGGCGGCCCAGGCCCACGCCAGCCGCGAGCAGCAGGCTCGCCGCCGCGAGCAGCGGAATCAGCCGTCGCCGTGGCCGCTGGGGCCGGCGCACCGGGCCGGGTGGGACGATTGCCGTGGGCCCGACATCGCCCGTGCGTGCCGCCGTCGCCGCGGTTGTCGGCAGCGCGACGGAAGCCGCGGCCACGGGCAGCGCCCCGGCTTCCTGAAGTCCCAGCCGCAGCGCGGTGTCGGCGTCGACTTGCTCGGCCAGTTCAGGACGCTCGATCATGAGCACCTCGAAGGCCTCGGCCGTCGCCTCGTCCATTTCGCCGTCGAGGTACGCGCGCAGCAGGTGATTGTCGAGTGCAGAAATCATTCGGACCTCGGTCGTACGCTGGAAGGGAGCGCCGATGGCGTCAGTCCTTCCATCCCGTTGCGGGTTTCCTGCATTTTTTCGCGAAGCCGGTCACGCATTCGGGTGCGCGCGCGGAAAATGACCTTGTCAAACTGGTCGGCGCTGAGCTGCAGGCGCTGCATGAGCTCGCCCTTGCCGACGCCATCGACGTAATAGCCGACAAGCAGGTCGCGATCACGCTGGACCGGCAGCTCCTCCAGCACCGAGCGTGCCAGGCGGCGGAGTTCATCTTCTTCGCACTGTTCCAGCGGCGTCTTCTGCCGATCCTGCCATAGCGTTTCCTGCTCCGGCAGTTCGCCCAGCGCGACGGGCTGGAGCTTGCGGTTGGCCGCGTAGACGATATGGCGCGCGGACTGGTGCATATAGGCCGCCAGCGCTTCGGGCTGGCGGATGCGGCCTTCGCGGATGGCCATGACGACGGCGATCAGCACATCCTGGGTCAGATCGTTGGTCAGGTGCATGTCGTGCGTCATGCGCAGGATCAGCGCACGTACACCCGGCAGGCGCGCAACGACGTCGGACTCCGCGATCTCTGCAGGCTGCCCGTCCGCCTCCTCCCTGCCGTCGGCCATTCCCTCCATCTGATCTTCCCCTGTCGAGACCGCGCTGCCGGCGGTGCCCTGCATCACCCGGAAAAGCCGGTCGCCGAATTCATCCGCAGCGGGTGCGATGAACGACCCGCTGGACGCACATCCCCAGTACAGCTTTGAGCATAACCAAGCATTCAGCGGTTTTCACGTTGCGCATATGCTACGAGGCAAGAGATCTTGTCCAGGGCAGGGGGCGTCATGGGCCGGAAAGTTCGATCGGACGCATTGCGGGGCCTGCGCATCAGTGCTGTCCGGGCTGGCGTGCGCCGCCGCGCCGCCGCGGCATTCTTCGCCGGACTCTCATTCGCGCTGCGCTGTGCGGCGGCCTGTGAACCCGCCGCGGCGGTCGAACTGCCGCTGTTACCCGGCACGCTATTGGGTGTGGATGTGGTAGCGGGATCGGATCTGCTGCTCGAAGAACTCGGCGTCGATGTCGAATACCGCTGGGGTGACGAGGAAGCATTCGCCGCCGTCGACACCCCACCGGCTCGTCTGGGGTTTGCCGTACTGACGGCCCGTTCCGCGCGCCTGGCCCTGAGTGCGAAGTCGGGCCAGGGCGGCGGTCGTGTCCGGCTCAGTACCTGCCTCGATTCCGGCGACGTGCTGTTCTACGTCCAGCTGAGCGGGTTGCACATGACGTCCATGCGCGCGGGTACGGGCGCAGCGTTGGAGGCTGTGCCGCTCGTCGAGCGGCTGCAGTGGCTGCCGTGGGACCGCATCAAGCGTGCCTGGATATCGAGCGCCTATGCCAACGTCCTGCTGAGCGCCGGCAAGATGGCCGATTCGGCCCGTGCGTTCTCGCAGGCGCACGACGACTGGCACGCTGCCGGACGTCCGGACCGTGCCGCCGTCGCGCTGATGGCGCGCGGCGAGAATGCGTCACGCTCGGGGCATTTCGACGAGGCCGACGAACTGCTGCGGCGTGCGCGCGCCGAACTCGCGCGTCACGGCATCGCCTACTACGCACTGCGCAACGAAGGCGCATCGTGCAACGTGCTGTCGCGCCGCGGCCGTTTCGCCGAATCGATCGCCTGCGAGGAGCGTGTGGTGCGCGGCATGAGCGACGCGGGTGAGCTGATCGAGGCCGCGACGCGGCAGATTTCGCTGAGCAACCAGTACATGCGTCGCGGCGATTTCGAGCGGTCGCGCGAACTGTTGCTCGACGCCGATGCCGCCGCGCCGCGGATGACGGCCGTCGTCCGATCGCGTCTGGACAGTACCTGGGGCAGCTACTACCTGTACACGGGCGACATCCCTGCGGCGGCCGGGCGCTTTGCGCTCGCCGCCGCCGGGCTGGGTGGCCAGGGACTGCCTGCGGACCAGGCGCTGATCGATCTCAAGCTCGCGAGTCTGGCGTCGCTTTCGGGGGCGCGGGTCGAACGCAGGCGCCTGCTGGAGCGCGCGGCCTCGCGCCTGAGTCGTCAGGATTCGGCGCCGCTGCTGGCGGACAACCACTTGCAGCTCGCCCGCGTGCTGCGTGAGCTTGGCGATCCTTCCACCGCGCTCGTGCAGGCGCAGCTGGCGCGCGAACTGTGCCGCAGCATCGACGATCGCGAATGCGCGGAGCGCTCGCGCGTCACCGAAGCGGATGCGCTGATCGACCTGGGCATGCTCGATCTCGCCGCGGCACAACTAAACGACAGCGCAACGAGCGACGCGGCGCTCACGCAGGTGGACGCGGCGATGGCGCAGGCCCGGCTGCAGCTGGCGCTCGGCCGACCTGAGTTCGCACTGCTGAATCTGCCCGACACCTCGACGTTCGCCGACGACCTGAACCTTCAGGCACGCCAGGCCCGCCTCAAAGCGGCCAGCCTCGCTGCGCTCGGCGACCGCCGCGGCGCGCTGGCCGTGGTCGATGGTGCGTACACGAAACAGCTGCGGCAGGCGCAGACGTGGCCGTCTGCCGCCCTGCGCATCAGCGCGCGCAACCGCCTGGCCGAATTGCAGATGACGCTGTTCGGTCTGCTGCTGGCCCAGTCCTCGGGTGTGATCGACCCACTGGACTTCGACAAGGTGCGGCGCGCGATCGATGACGGCAGTGTGCAGGAGCTGTTCCGGCTGCGCTCCGGACTGGTGCTGCCCGAGGCGGTACGCCGGGCATTGTCCGACGCCGTGCTGAATGCGAAGGCTGGTCAGCAGCGCGAGCTGTTCCTCGCGCTGGCGCAGGAGGCTGCCGACCCAGCGGTCGATGCGCTGGTGAGCAATTCCGTCATGCCCGCGGCAGCAGCACCAGAGACGCTGCTACCGGACGAGCGCACGCTGGTGCTGCTGCCTCTGCTCGGCGACTACGAATTCATGCTGGTCGCTTGGCGCGGCGGCAACGCGAAACTGTGCCGCCGCTGGCCCGCGGAGCAGTACCAGCAGCTTGTCGCGCGTTTCGAGCAGGCGCTGGATGGCGATAGCGCCCATCTGGCCGAACTCGACAGCGCCGCCGCCGAGTGGCATGCGATGGTGCGAGCCTGCGATGCCGGACCGACCGCGGCACAGCGCTGGACCACCGTCGCCGTTCCCGGCACGCGACCCCTGCCCTGGGCCTGGATCGCCGCGGCCGGTCCGGATCCTGCCGACGAACCGCTCGTGACCACGACCTTTGGTTTTCCGCAGGGGCGCGACGAGACACTCGAGCGGCCCGGAATGGTCACCTTGCTCGACCTCAACATGCCCCATGTCGAGAGCCTGCCATTCGCCGCGCAAGAACTCTCGGTACTGGAAGATCTGCTCGGTGCCAAAGGCATTCCGCAGCGCAGCGTAATCGGCGCGGATGCGACACCGGAAGGCGTCCTACAGATCCTGTCGGCATCTCCGGTAGTGCATGTGATCGGCCATGCCAACCCGGCCGCCTACGGCCAGCTCTATCAGGGATTGTGGTTCGAATCACAGCGCAAGCCGAGCCTGCTGACCTATCCGGAAATTGCCACGACGCCGTCGCAGGCAGAACTCGTCGTGCTCAGCTCCTGCGGCACCAACGTCGCTGCGCAATCCGCGTTCGGTGCGACTTCGCGCCTCGCCGAAGCTTTCATCGCCGCGGGCGCCAAGCGCGTCGTTGCTGCATCCAACGCGCTGAGCGACACCGCCGCGCCGATCTGGACGCGAGCGTTTCACGATTCACTCTGGAAACACGGCGATGTCGCCGCGTCCGCGCGCTATGCGCGGCGGGTGTTGCGGGAGTCGCCGCATTTTCGGCATCCGAAGTTTTGGGCGGGGATTGAGGCGTACGTGTCAGTGTTCCAATCGGGGTCTGCGGTATGGGGCGGAACGGGCAACAACACAAACTGAGGGGAGTTGTCATGAAACATGTTTTGCTGAAGCTGACGGTATCTATGGCGTTATGCGCAGTGCTCACGGCATGCGCAGAAGGCGGACGGAAGAAGGCAGCCGTCCGGATGAACAACAGTCCGGAAACGTTCACTCATTGTCGTCTTGGAACCGCCGATGGTCAGCCCGTCTCATGGCTGACGGGAAAAACGACGCTGGCGGACCTCGTTTCAAAAAACACCGGCGAAGACGGTAGAAAGTATTCCTATTTGATATTCGATTCAGACGGCAATCCACCGGGATCGGATGCCGACATATTCCCGGGAGATGAAATGGAAATCTTCTATGACGGAACCGATGTTCGCCTCAGGCATACGGGGCAGCGGCATGACAAACGTATCAATCACCTTACCGAGCCACTTGCAATTGGCAAAGAGCAAGGTTTCGAGGATTTGTATGCCATTGCAGAGCTGAAGAATTCGGATGGAGTCGCCGGTAAATATGTGATGTTCTGGACAAAGGAAGGAACTAGCTGTCAGAACCCGAAAGCCTCTTCGAGGAAATGCAGGCGAATTCACTTTGAATATTTCCGGTTCGGCAACAGCGAACATTTTCCCCCGAAAATGATAAATAAGAAGACGGATCAGGGGTGCCCGAGACCGAACCAGACGGACGACGGCGATGGCGACGAAGGTGTCAACCGCTGAGGGGTATGGTGTGCGTAAGCGCGCGTCCAATGGGAAGTGGCCGAGGCGTAGCCGACTTTGGATCGTGCGCGCGACGGACATTGCTGCAATTGTTACCGGTGGCGTCGAGATAGTCACGCCGGAGGCACTTTGCCGGGATCGTGGATTCGATCTGTCGCGCATTTCGGTCGCTTGCATATTCGTCGACGTTCTGACCGGTTATGCGATTGTCGACAAATCGTCAGTTGCCCGGATTCGGGACAAGAGTGGCACCAAGGCGTTTTTTTCACCGAACCTGCGAATGTCGCTGGCGAAAGCCAGCGATGAGCGGCCAATGGAGGCTGAGCGGGGCTGGTATTTAGACGAACTGGGCGGGTGGCCCGCAGGAACGGGACGCGGCCAGCGAATCGCCATTCTTGACGGTGGAATCCTCTATGGCAGCGACCTCTTGCCCCGGGAGGCCGACCATTCGGATTTCTGTAGCAGTTCTTGCGTCGGCGCGGATACCGGATCGATCGGGACGCATGGAACGCGCTGTGCTGGCGCTGTCGGCGCGCACGTGAAGCCTGGGGAGCCACGGCGTTCTGTCGCCCCGGATTCCAAAATCATTGCGGCACAAGTGGTATTGAGAGGTTACAGCGAAGGCACCACGCTCGCAGATTTCCTCCTGATGATTTCCTGGGCCATCCACCGCTGGAAAGTGCGGGTCCTGAGTTACAGCTACAGCGCGCGGATCCGACAGTCTGGCGACGACATGCTGAGTATGGTCGCCGAACGGCTGAGGGCACTGGATCTGGCGCTCATATTCTGTTCGGTGGGCGAAGATCCTGACCTAATTTCGTATCCGGCGAACGCGCGTGGTGTCGTCGCGGTCGCCGGATACGAGGATCCTGTACCAGGATCCGAGATTTGCTTTTGCAATATCAAGCACCCTGAAATGTGGAGCGCGCTGCCTGACCTGTTCCTGGCGCCAGTCGTCGGCATCATGGCAGTCAACAGCAGCGGCAAACCGATCGACGATTTTGAAGGGACGTCCGCAGCATGTGCGTTCGCAGCCGGCATGGCGCTGCTTTACATGGAGTCGTATCCATGCGCCACGGTGAACCAGGTGCTAACAGAGATGAAGGAGCAGGCCAAGCTCATCGGCAATCCCGATTTTCCGCAGTACGCGTGGTCGGCTGTCCGCTTTCCGGAAAAGCATCCGCCAAGTTGTTTCGTCAAGTCGATCTGCCGAGCGATCGCAGCGTCCAGATCGTTTCTGCTGCGGTCCTGGCTGCTATGGCGGGAACGGCGCGCTATGCGCCACTGCGTCCGGCTAGTTTCAGCACCCGCTCGTAGTCCCTCCGATACGACTTCGCCAGCTTCACCTTCTGCACCTCGGAAATAATCTTCCCCGACACCTGGAAGAACTTCTTCTCCTCCTCGCGCAGGTGGTGGTGCACTTTCTCGGACAGCTTCTTCGCGGTCGCCATCCAGCCGCTGCCCGACTTGTCGGTGACCTGCAGGTCTTCGACGAGTTCGTCGAGTTCGTGGTGTTCGTGCAGGGCGTGGCGGGATGCGCTGAGGCCCATGTCGTCCATCAGCATGGGTACGTAGAGGTAGCGCTCCTCTGCGGCTTCGTGGGCGGCGAGTTCGACGCGCAGCTGCTTGAAGATATCCGCGCGCGCGGCGGTGCCGGGCTTGGAGCGCAGCAGCTTGCGGCAGAGCGAGCGCTGGATCTCGTGGCTTTCGCGCAGGGCGTCGTAGATGGTCTCGGGCATGGCGGGCTCCTGGTAGGGCTGGCGGTAATCGAAGCGGCGGACGGAATGGCGGCGCGGTCAGCGCGCAGGACGGTCGAACGAAAACAGCTTACGCAGCGGATGCGGTCGCCGTTCGATCAGCGCGCGCAGCAGACCAGCACCGAGCATGGAGTAAGTGATGCCGTTGCCGCCGTACGCCATCGCGAAATGCACACGGTTGCCGTACTGCGGATGCGGGCCGAAATAGGGCAGGCCATCGCGGGTTTCCGCGAACGTGCCGGCCCAGGAAAACACGGGCTGCAGCGGCAGGTTTGGAAGCAATTCGCGAACCTTGGCCACGAGCCGCCGCGTCTTGTTCGCGACCTGCATGTCACGGCGCACGGCCAGGTCGATCGCATCGTCCTCGCCGCCGACGATGAGGCGGTCGTCCGATGTCGTGCGCAGATACAGATACGGCCGCGCGGACTCCCACATCAGCGTGTCGCGCAAGGGTCCAAGCGCGGCGGCATCGATGGGATCGGTCACGAATGCGTAGCTGCTGCGATTGTTTGCGACGCGCTGCTCGAGCCAGCGCTGGCTGCTGTAGCCCGCGGCGACGATCACGTGCGATGCACGCACCTGCAGGCCCTCGCGCGTGGTCAGCAGCACGTCGCGACTGCGTGGCTCGATGCGCTCGACGGTGGTGCGATCGAATACGCGCGTGCCACCGCGTCGCAGGCGCTGCAGCAATCGATAGGTCAGCCGGTAGGGATCGAGGCCCGCCGCGGGGCGGTTGAGTATGCCGGCCCGCGCGTCGACGCCGTAGCGTTCGCGCAGCCGCGCGCGGTCCAGCCATTCGACGTCGAAGCCGTGTTTCTCGCGCAGCGCGAATTCCTGCGCCATCGGGCTGGCGTCGCGCGGCCGGCTGGCGTAGTACAGGCTGTCGAATTCGCGCCAGCCGACGTCGCGCAGCGAGCTGGCCACATCGCGCAGCATCGCGATGGCCTCTACGCAGGCGCGATAGGCGAGCACGGCGTTCGCTTCACCGTGCTCGTGCGCGAGATCGACCAGATGCGTATCGATCTCGTACTGGATCAGCGCCGTGCTCGCCGACGTGCTGCCCCAGCCCACGTCACGCTCGTCGAGCAGCAGCACGTCGTAGCCGTGGGTGGCCAGCTCGTTCGCGATCAGCGCGCCGCTGATGCCGGCGCCGACAATCGCGACGTCGCAGCGTTCGTCGGCCTGCAGCGGCGGGAAGGCCGCGAGCAAGCCGTTCTTCACCGCCCAGAACGGATAACCGCTGCTGAGATCCATCTCGCCCTTGCTCATGCTTCGTTTCTCCGGATCGGTAGGGCAGGGCGCGGGCCGCGCCGCGCGTGCATGTGTTGGATCTGCGGACGGCGATCCCGCCGTATTGCTGGCGGAAACGGCGCTGGCTACCCGCGTACGATCATGGAAAGGTCTCCGCCTTCACTCGCGAGGATTCGCCCGTCATGACGCTGTCCGTGCAACAAACCGTAAAGACCACCGTCCGCCGCAGTCTGGCCACGCTCGACATGATGCTCGACAAGGCTGCGGCCTTCGCCACGACCAAGGGTTTCGACGTCGGCGTGCTGCTCGGCTCGCGCCTCGCGCCCGACATGTTTCCGCTGACGCGTCAGGTGCAACTGGCCTCCGACACCGCCAAGGGCATGGCCGGCCGCCTTGCCGGGCAGACCTTGCCGGTGTTCGAGGACGTGGAAACCACGCTGCCGGAGCTGAAGGAACGCATCGCGCGCACGATGGCCTTCGTCGACTCCATCGACGCGGCTGCCTACGACGGCGCCGAGCAACGCGAGATCCGCATCCCGACGCGCGCGGAAGTCCTGGAGTTTCGCGGCGACGAGTACCTCCTGGCCTTTGCGTTGCCGAATCTCTATTTCCATGTGACGGCGGTATATATGATCCTGCGTCACAACGGCGTAGAGCTCGGCAAGCGCGATTTCCTCGGCGCGCGCTGAGGAATCAGCCACGTCGCCACGGCATCGAGCGGGGCTAGCCCGCGCCGGTCCGGGGTTACGCGGGATTCACGCGCTTCAGGCAGAATGCGCGGCGCGGTGGGACGACCCGCCGCCTGCGCCACGATTGGGGACGACCCCGCTTCCTACGGGGTTTGTCATGTACTGGATACTGTTGTTCGTCGCTGGTCTGTTCGAGATCGGCTGGGCCGTCGGCCTGCGCTACAGCGATGGCTGGACCCGCCTGATTCCCTCCCTGCTCACGCTCGCCGCCATGGCCGTCAGCTTCGCGTTGCTGTCGCTGGCGCTGCGTGGGTTGCCCCTGGGCACGGCCTATGCGGTCTGGACCGGCATCGGCGCGGTCGGCACGGCGATCGTCGGCATGCTGTTTCTCGGTGAAACGCTGAGCCTGTTGCGCATTGCGTCGATCGCGCTGATCGTGATCGGGCTGCTTGGACTGAAGCTCGCGGCGCACTAGCCCGGATTTCTCACGCCCCTGCTACTGCGGCTGCCGAGACGCTCGCCCTGACGCGCGCTGCTCCCTGGTGTGGGCTCGACGTAGTGTTGGCTACGCCTTCGCCATCGCTGGAGTCAGCGGCGCGCGCCAGGGCGAGCGTCCCGACGGCCTCGCTACGAACGGGTGTGAGAATTCCGGGCGCTGTCAAAAATCGTCTCGTGTGCTGGCGGCAGCCAATCCTGCGGAGTAACCTGATTTCGCAGATTCGACCCCGTGTGCGGAACGCGCAACTATCTGTTCCGCTGCGGCCGGCTCTGCAGGCATCGCGGCCACCGTCTGACGGTGGTGCCGCGCACTCCAGCCGGCGGCCCTGGGTGAGCAGCCGGCGCCCGCTCGCAATCGGCCGCGTTGCTGCAAGGCGACCCGGCTGCGGAGGCCAGCCCCATGTCAGAACCGCGTCTGCAACGATTCCTGCATGAGCAGGGCATCGGTTTCGAAACCATCCATCACGCGCGCGCCGGTACCGCGCACGCGACCGCGCATAGCGCGCAGCTCGACGACAGCGATCTCGCCAAGACCGTCATGGTCAAGCTCGACGGCCGCATGGCAATGGTGGTGCTTGGCGCCGACCGCCGCCTCGACCTCGCGGCGCTGGGTCTGGCCACCGGGTGCGAGACGGTGGAACTCGCCCCCGAAAGCGAGTTCACGCCGCTGTTCCCCGACTGCGAGACAGGCGCGATGCCGCCGTTCGGCAATCTCTACGGTCTCGACGTCTTCGTCGAGGAGAGCCTGTCCGAAGACGAGGAGATCGCCTTCAACGCCGGCTCGCACACCGAACTGATCCGGATTCCTTTTGCGCTTTTTGAGCAATTGGTGCATCCGAAGCATTTGCGCAGGATCGGCCGTATCGCGCACTGACGAGGGCCGAGGTGCTGCGCCAACGCTCACGTCGCGGCCGTGCTGCTGCACGTGCTTTCGGCAGTGTCTCGCGTCGTGGCGGTTTCAGGCGCGCCGCGCCATGGAGTGCTCGTCGGCCGTGGAACGGGTTGCGGGTCGTAGGCCGAGGCGTACGACGTCGCTGGCGTAACCGCGCAGGCACGATCAGAAGTTCAGCGTCGCCGCGATCTCGACGCGGCTGCCGGCGACGCCCGGGAAAATCCGTTCGGCGTCGCCACCGGTCCAGTGGCCGGACGCGCGCAGGTCGACCTTGCCGATCGTACGGATCGGCGACAGCAGTGCGCGGTGATCGCGCGCCGCATAGGCATCGTCCAGGTCGTAGTGACCGGCAATGGTTTCGATACGCAACGTATCGGAGAGCGAAAATTTCGCACCGGCTTCGACGTAGACGCCGCGCTGTCCGCTCGCGAACACGTGGTCCGACCACGCGAGCATCGTCCACCAGCGCTGGTCCAGCGTCAGCGTCATGATCACTTCGCTGTAGCCGACATACGCCGGTGCGCGCGTGCCCCGATAGAAATAGCGGGTGAGGTTGAGGCCGAGGGTACAGCGCTCGCCGGGCGGTTGCTCACAATGAGCACGCGCCGACTGCGGGCCCGGAGTATCGTGCCTCGAAAGATTACTGTAGACACCGGCAAATGCTAAATCTAGATTATCCGGCGATTGGTGCATGGGGCACTACACGGGGAAATTCATGTTCGTGAAAAACGCGGTTGCCGCGGCGGGCGCGGCTGTCCTTTGCGCAGCGATGACAGTTGCAGCGCAGAGCGAGAAGGCACCGTTGGCCGATGTCGGCCTGGTGCCGGCCAACGTGCTGCTGGCCGAACATTCCAACTGGTTCACGCCGGCGAAGATCTACGATCTGTCCAAGGAACACTGGCCCCTGCCGAGCTATCCGACGGGCCTCAGCTATGAAGCGTACAGCGCGGTCGGCTTCGACCTTGCCAACACCATCCTGATCAAGGGGCCGGCGCGCGACGCCAAGGGCAATCGGGAACTCATCGTCATCGACACGCTCGGCAACCCCGAGGTCGCGCATCGCACGCTCCAGGCCTTCCGCGCTCAGGGAATCCTGCCGAGCTGTCCCGACTTCGCGCTGGGCCAGCCCGTGCCCGAGGCCTGCAAGCTGCCGCTGCGCGCGATCATCTACACGCACAACCATATCGATCACACTTTTGGCGTCTGGGGCTTTCTGGGATCTGCCGACCGGCCGCCCTGCGCGGTCGCCGATCCGCAGGTCGCCGGCGCCGACACGGTGCTCGACACCGCCGTCGAGAACCGCGACTGCGTCGCCGTGATCGGCCAGTACAAGATCAACGACGGCGTCGCCACGACCGCGCTGAGCACCGGCACCATCATCGACGCGCGCTCGTCCTACATGTACGGCAGCTTCATTCCGCGCAACCACGTCAACAGCGGCATCGGCCCACAGGAGCTGATCGCGTTCGTCGAGGTCGACGGCAAGAAGGTCGCGGTCAACGGCAGCTACCGCATGCCGTCGCGTACGTTCGACAATGAACTCAAGGTCATCGCCGCCGGCGTGCAGATGCAGCTGGTCTACGTGCCCAGCGAGACCAACGATGAACTCGCCGTGTTCCTGCCCGACCGGCGCAACCGCGCCGGCGCGCCGCCGACCGACGGCGACTGGAGCGGGCCGGGGCTGCTGCAGTCGGCCGAGGTGATCCAGGGGCCGTCGTTCCCGAATCTGTACAGCCTGCGGGGCACCGCGTACCGCGATCCGGCGAACTGGTTCCGCAGCGTCGACCGCCTGCGTCAGTTCGACAGCTGGTGCATGTTGCCGAGCCATGGGCCACCGTTGTGCGAGGCCGGCAACATCCAGCGCCTGCTGCGCAATTTCCGCGATGCGATCCAGTTCACCCACGACCAGACGCTGCGCTGGATGAACAAGGGTTACACCATGAACGAGCTGGCGCCGTTGATCGAGGACATGTACCTCACAGCTGGCCAGCACGGGCATCTCATGGGCGAACTCGATCAGGTGCGGCCGATCAAGAACGAAACCGTGCCGTCGAATCGTTGTCCCGACAGCGGCACCGCGGTAGTGCCGCCGCACCAGGCCGTGCCGCCCGCGCGCGACTGCGTCAACCCGCGCGACTATCTGCGGCCGTTCTACGGTTCCGTCGTGCAGGCGGTGCGGGAAATCTATGTCGGCTCGGTAGGCTGGTACGAGGCCGATCCGGTTGCGCTGCGTCCGGTGCCGCCCAAGCGTCGCGCCGAATCGACCGTGGCGCTGATCTGTGTGCCCAAGCCCGACGGCAGCGGCGCGATGATCTGCGGTGCCGAAGCGGTCAACATTGCCGCCGCCGACGCACTGGCCAAGGCCGACCGGCACAAGCAGGCCGGCGAGATGGACGACGCCGTCGCGCAGTACCAGTGGGCGGCGGAACTCGCGACCCTGGTCGTGCGCGCCTACACCCAGCTCGTGCCGACCGACGCGATCGCCGAGCCGCACGCGTTGAAGCCCGCCAGGCTGATCAAGGCGCGCGCGTTCCTCGGCCTGGCCGAGCCCGAGCTGAATCCCAATTGGCGCAATTTCTACATTACCGCCGCGCACGAACTGCAGGGACTGCCGCTGCCCAGCGACATCAAGGGCGGCCTCGTCGCCCCGGGCGTCATCGGCGCACTGCCCGCGGGCAGCTGGGTCAACTCGCTGACCCTGCGCCTGCGTGCCGAAATCACGGCGCGCGAAGCGGTCAACAAATCCTTCGGCTTCTGGTTCCCGGCCGAAGGCAACCAGGGCTTCGGCGCGCAGGGCTACCGGCTGCAGGTGCGCCACGGCATCGCCGAATTCATCGAGCAGACGCCGCGCGGCGCACCGTTGAGCCAGAGTGACGTCGCCGCATCCGACTACGGCATCTCCATGACCAAGCCCGCGCTCGATGCCTTGCTGCTGGCCGAAGCGCGCGGACCCGATGAGTTCGCGAAGGTCTGGGCGGACCTCGTACGCAGCGGTCAGATCCAATGCCTGCGCAGCGGCGGCGGCAACGCGTGCATCGACGACTTCGCGAAACACTTCGCGCTGTATTTCGATCCGAAGCCGACGGGATTGCCGCCGCTGGCGGATCGATGACACACCCGGAAAGCGCCAGCCGGTCAGCGCAACGGCCAGAGCGCCACCGCGATTGCGCCGGGTCGACTGGCGCATCGCGCGTGCCAACGCCAGAATGGTCGTTCGCTGAATAGGGCGATGAGTTTTCCTTGGCTGGGGGATCAATGTTCTCGAAATCGCTGGAGATGCTCATCGGTTCCTGTTATCGCGAAGCGCGTGAAAGCCGTCATCAAGCTATGGGGGTCGAGGCACTGCTGTTGGCGTTGCTGAAAGACCACGAAGTTCAAGTGGCAATTGCTGGTGCCGGCGGTGACGTAAGGAGCCTGGAAACAGAGCTGCGTGAGAATGTCTCGCAACAGCCGCGAATTCCTGAGGGCGACGAGCGCGACACCGAGGCTGGCATGGGATTTCAGCGAGTGCTTCAGCGGGCTGTCTACCATGTCCAGTCGTCCGGCCGTAAGGAGGTCAAGCCCATAAACTGTCTCGTCGCCTGCTTCGGTGAGAAGGATTCGTTCGCGGTGCAGGCGCTTACCAGGCACGACATACAGCGGCTAGACATCGTTAACTATGCATCTCACGGTATTTGGAGGTCGCCGCCGTTGAACTCTGTCGACAAGATAGAGCAGATAAGGAACGGCCCGATCGTCGCAGAAGCCCGTGCGGAGCCAGCGGTGTCGAGAATGCGCGTCTTCATCTCGTACAGCCATTCCGATCAGCGTTGCCTTGACCGGTTGCTCGTGCACCTGAAACCGCTGGAAAAGAAGGGCTGGATAGATTCCTGGTCCGATCGAAGAATTAGACCGGGCGACAAGTGGAAAACAGAGATTGCATCGAACATGCAGACAGCAGCCGTAGCGGCCTTGCTATTGAGTGCCGACTTTCTCGCTTCCGACTTTATTGTCGAGCAGGAGCTTCCGCCTCTGCTCATCAACGCGGAGGCCAATGGGACTCGAATTCTCCCGGTAATTCTGAAGCCGTGCGGCTTCAGTCGTGACAAAATTCTCTGCAGCTTTCAGTCCATCAACGACCCGAAGTTGCCGCTGCTGGGGTTGGGCGAGATAGACCAGGAACATCTTTACGAAGCGATCGCGGCGGAAATCCATCGGGAGCTGGAAGTACGCCGGAAATCGTGAGAGGCGGAAGCCCCGGTGCGCGCACACCGCGCGTGTTGCCGATCGCAGTCACTCGCGCCATGACCTGCACGTTCCGGTTGCCATGACCTCGCACGTCATTGCAGCGGTGCGTGCGCCGACCGAAGATTCAGGCCATCGCCGACCGGCGGCGCAAGACCACTCACACGAGGCAGAACATGAGCACGCAGAACACCACCCAGTCCGACAAGGCGCGCGCATTTCGCGAAATGCACAATGCGGCAAGCCCGCTGGTGCTGTTCAACATCTGGGATGCCGGCAGCGCGAACGCGGTGGCGAACGCGGGCGCTGCTGCGCTGGCCACCGGCAGCTGGTCGGTCGCCGCGGCGAACGGCTATGCCGACGGCGAGCAGATACCGCTGGATCTTGCACTCGCCAACCTGCGCCGCATCGTCGCGTCGACGGCATTGCCGGTCACGTTCGACCTCGAAAGCGGCTATGGCGCGAACCCCGACGACGTCGGCCGTTCGGTGGCGGCAACGATCGACGCCGGCGCGGTCGGCTGCAATCTCGAGGACAGCCATCCGGCCGACGGCAGCCTCCGGCCCATCGCCGGGCAGGCCGCACGGCTCGCCCACGCGCGTGCCGCAGCACAGCGCAGCGGCGTCGCGTTGTTCATCAATGCACGCACCGACGTGTTCTTCCAGCATCCAGCCGGGACACACGATGCCGGTGTGGTCGCGCAGGCACTGGAGCGCGCAAAGGCTTATGCCGATGCCGGCGCCGACGGCCTGTTCGTACCGGGTCTCGCCGATGAGAAACTGATTGCCGCACTCGTCGCGGCATCGCCGCTGCCGGTCAATATCATGGTCGGTGCGGCAACCCCCTCGTTCGATAGGCTAACCGCGGCGGGTGTCGCGCGCATCAGTCATGGGCCGGGGCCGTATCTTGCGGCGATGAAGGCGGTGGAGACGGCGGCCGCGGCGATCTATCGCACCGCTTGAGTGATGGCGCTGGCCGGGGACACAGAAGACAGCACCACCATCCGCAGCCAGAACGGCACAAGCGGTCTGCTCAATACTCGCGCCGCGCCGAGCGACTCACCAGTCGCGCAGATCGGTCTGCAGCAGCCACTGCGCTTCGTCGCGATTTGCTTCGGTGAGATTGTCCGAAGCAAGTGCGCGCCGCAGATAGTCGCGCGCTGCAGGCTCTTCGCTGTCGCTGACGCTCAACAGCTTGGCCAGCTCGATCGCCGCCGTGGCATCGCCGGAGGCGAGCGAACGTTCGAACCAGTGGCGCGCCTTGCGGATATGGACATGGCGGCGGTACGTCACTGCAGGATTGAACAGCGAAGACAGATGGCCGCTGTCGATTGCCTCGAGATCCCAGGTAATCGACATGTCCAGATCAAAGGTTGTGCCGCGGCCGAGTTCGAACAGGCTGGCGAGCCGCGCCATCGCGGCGACGTCGCCGAGCGCAGCAGCTTCGGTAAACAGGCGAAACGCGGTGGCGTAGTCGCCGGCGTCATCAGCGGCATCGGCAGCGCAATAGATAGGCTCCGCTGGCGACACAGGGTTCATCGACGATCCCCGGATATTCTCTGCGACCTGTCCCGGTTTGTCCGCGAGCGGACGAGGATGTACAGCGAACCGGCGAGTGCCAGCGTCCACGGCGACAGGAATACGGACTGGATCCGCCAGGCGACTTCCTCGGCGGAAACGTAGTCGCGCGCGGCGCGCTTGGCGACGACCCACGCCGTCTGCGTGCCGATGATGTAGCCGGCGACAATGCCGAAGACCAAGGTACACGCGATCATTGTCGCGCCACGCCAGCGGGCCGGGTCGGCCGAGCGCGCCGCTGCGCGTTCGGCAATCATTACGGCAATCAGCAGCACGACAAAGCAGGCTATTTCGTAGATGCTCAAGAACATGGGCTGTTCCTCGCGTTACGGCCGCGAGATCACAGCGGCTTCGGTGGCCGCGCAGCGACGCCAGCACGCTGATCCCACCGATCCTTCGCCGCGACGGCGAACATCAGCGTGATCATCACCGCCAGCACGTTGACCGCGACGATGAACTCCGGATCGCTGGTCAGGCGGAAATCCATCGACAGGCCCAGACGCAGCAGGTACATCGCGTCGGGCTGGCGCAGGCTGAAGATCTGCAGTCCCCAGAAGATCACACCGGCGACGAGGACGCCGAAGGTCGGGTGCATGAGCTTCCACGCCAGTACCGCGCCGAGAATCAGCAGTACGCCGAGCAGCAGCGCGGCGGCGAACAGATAGCCGGTCGCGCGCAACTGCGCGTTGCCGAGCATGGGCAGGATCACGGCGGCACCGATCACGACATTGATCGCGGTCCACGCGAACAGCAGCCATTCCAGTGGCGTCTTCGTCACACGGTTGCGCGGCATGGGCGGGTGTTCCGGCAGAGAGGAGGGGGATGGCGTACGTTGGGATCGCAGATTCTGGCATGGCCGACGCCGCCGCCGTGTAGCGGGAACGCGCATGCTACCGCTCCGTCGAACGGTCCCGCACGCGTGGCATTCGCCGCTTGCGATGGCATGCTTTCAACTCGTCGCCTGCGTCTTTTCGGCACTGTGCGACGTAAGGCCGACCGTCACACCATCCATCACCGCTGGCCTCCACGCATGAAATTCCTGGAATTCCTCGCCTGCGTCATATTGCCGTTCGCCCTGGTGCTGGCGTGGCTGATGCCGAAGTTCAGCGCCTATGTGGCAGGCCCTGGCGTGTTGGTGGCCATGACCGCGTGCGTCGTGCTCGTACGTCACCTGTATGTGGTTCGCGATGGTGGCTGGCTCGAGATGGCCGGCCTGGTTTTCCTCTGGGGCATCACGCTGGCCATGTATGCGCTCGGTGTCGGCCTGATCCGCAGCGGATTGCGCCGGCAGCGCGAGCATGAAGCCGGCAAGCAGGGTCGTCCGCCACGGCCCGCTCCGACGCTTTCCACGCCGGCGGAATCCGCTACGCGACACGACTGAGCGGCAAACCAGCGCTGAGCCCGGCGGCGACAGGTGAAAGCGACAACGACAACGTAGTTCGCTGTCGCGCCGCGTCGATTTCGCTGCGCCGCCGCTTGCGCGCCGCGGTGCCGCGGGCGAGTCTTCGCGGACTGTGTTTCCTGCCGAGGCTCCCGATGATCCGTCTGACCGCGCTAGCGCTTGCCTGCTGTGCTTCCTTTTCCGCCTTCGGCGCCGAGAGTGCGCGCTATACCGCCATCTTCGGCGGTCGCAACGTCGGTCATGTGTTCGTGGACATCGACGGCCAGCGTGCGAAGGTCGACTACGACGTCAAGAACAACGGCCGTGGCCCGACCATGGCCGAGACGATTGTCTTCGGCGCCGACGGCCTGCCGGTCGACTGGAAGATTTCCGGCACGACGACGTTCGGCAGCAAGGTGGACGAGCGCTTCGCCCGCAGCGGCGCGCGCGCGACCTGGAAGGATTCCACCGGTCCGGGCAAGGCCTCGGCCAGGGAACCGGCCGTCTACGTCGCGCAGAGCGGCAGCCCGTGGTCGGCGCAGATCTATGCGCGTGCGCTGCTGAAGCGGCCGGACCTGAGCATGCCCGCGCTGCCCGCGGGCACGCTGAAGCTGCAAAAGGGACCGACGCTGACCGTGCAGGGCAAGGACGGTGCGCGCGAGGTCACGCGCTATGAGCTCTCCGGCATCGACACCACGCCCGACACGCTGCTGCTCGAGGCCGACGGCAGTCTGTTCGCGACGGTGTCGCCTACCGCTATCGTCGTGCGCGAAGGCTACGAAGGCGAGGAGGTGCGACTGCGCACGCTCGCCGCCGACTGGTCGACCGAGCGCTTCGTCGCGATCCAGCGCGAGGCCGCGCATCGCTATGGCACGCCCGTGCGCATCCGCAACGTACGCGTGTTCGATCCGGCGACGAGCGCGTTGACCGCGCCGGTGACGGTGCTCGTCAACGGCCGCGAGATCGCCGCGATCGAGCCGCTGGACAGCCCCGCCACGCCGGGTGAGACCACGATCGACGGTGCCGGCGGCACGCTGGTCGCCGGCATGTACGAAATGCACGCCCACGTCGGCCAGGAAGGTGCGATGCTCAATCTGCTCGCCGGTGTCACGACCATGCGCGACATGGGCAACGACAACGCCGTGCTCGACGCGCTGGTCCAGCGCATCGACGCGGGCGAGATCGCCGGCCCGCACGTCGTGCGTTCCGGTTTCATCGAAGGCCGCAGTCCGTTCAGCGCGAACAACGGCTTCGTCGTCGACAGCGAGGAAAAGGCGCTCGAGGCCGTGCGCTGGTACGGCGCGCGTGGTTTCTGGCAGATCAAGATCTACAACAGCATGACGCCGGCCTGGGTGCCGGCGATGGTCGCCGAGGCGCACCGCCTGGGCATGCGCGTCTCCGGCCATGTGCCCGCGTTCGCCACGGCCGACCAGATGATCGAGGCCGGCTACGACGAGGTCACCCACATCAACCAGTTCGTGCTCGGCTGGGTCATCGGTGCCGGCGAAGACACGCGCACGCTGTTCCGCCTGACCGCGCTCAAGCGCCTGCCTGCACTCGATCTCGACAGTCCGAAGGTGCGCCACACCATCGATCTCATGGCGAACGGCAAGAAGGCGATCGACCCGACGCTCGGCATCCACGAGGCGCTGACCCATAACCGCGACGGCCAGGTGCCGCCCGGCGCGGTCGACTACATCGACCATCTGCCGGTCGGCACGCGCCGCGACGCGATGAAGGCCTGGGTCGATACCTCCGCGCCCGGCGACGACGCGGCCTACCGCGGCGCGTTCGACAAGCTCATCGCGGTCGTGAAGAAACTGCATGAGCGCGGCGTATTCATCGTGTTCGGCACCGATACCGGCGGCTCATTCACCTATCACCGCGAACTGGAGCTGTACCAGAAGGCCGGCATGACCGCGCCCGAAATCCTTAAGCGCGCAACCTTCGACAGCGCGCGCTACCTCGGCGAGGAGCAGCGCGCCGGTTCGATAGCGAAGGGCAAGCGCGCCGACTTCTTCCTCGTCCCCGGCGACCCGACCACGGATCTCAAGGCGATCAAACGCATCGCCATGGTGGTCAAGGAAGGGGTGTTCTATTACCCCAGCGAGGTGTATCCGAAGTTCGGCATCAAGCCGTTCGTGGACGCGCTGATGGTGACGCCGGCCAAAGCGGTGGATACGCCGCCGGCGGCGCCGGCCGACGCCCATATGCACTGAGGCGCTCGCTGCTGCGCTGAGACGAACGCGGCCGCAATCGCGGCCTCGTTCGTCCATGGCGTGATGGGCGATGGCAGTGGCATGCTGCTGCCGTCACGCGTTGTCGTGTGTTTCACGTGGTAGCTGCTATCGACGCCCCCTACGCGCACGAGGCGTCTTCTACCCGTGACACCCAGGAGCAGGCAATGAACGACAGCGAGGCCCGTTCCGCATTCGACAGCGACGTGCTCATCGTCGGTGCCGGGCCTGCGGGACTGACGGCGACAACGTACCTGCGGCGTTTCCATCGCAGCTGCATCGTCGTCGATGCCGGGCAGAGCCGCGCGCGCTGGATTCCCGAAAGCAACAACTGTCCCGGCTTTCCGCACGGTGTGCACGGCACTGACCTGCTGCAGCGCATGCGCACGCAGGCCGAAGGGTTTGATCCGCGCTTCGAAAACGGACGTGTCGACGGCGTGCGCATCGACGGCGATGGCTTTGTCGTCAGTGCCGGCCCGCACCACTGGCGCGTGCGCTGTGTGGTGCTGGCCACGGGCGTGGTCGACCGCTTGCCCGCGCCGGACTGGGTGCCCGAGGCTATTGCCCGCGGCGCGCTGCGCCTGTGTTCGGTCTGTGACGCGTTCGAGGCCAGTGACCAGCGCATCGGCGTCTACGGGCCGGCCGAAACCATCGGTGGCCACGCACGATTCCTGCGCAGCTACTCCACCCGAGTCACGCTGCTGCCGACCACCTCGACCGATGGCGTCGACCTGAGCGAGTTGCGCAGCGTCGGAATCGATGTGCTGGCGCACGGCGGCACGCTGCGTTTCGACGGTCAAAGAGTGAGCTATGTGCAGGCGGATGGTACCGAGGAAACCTTCGACACGGTCTATCCGTTTCTCGGCGTGGACACGTGCGCTGCGCTTGCGGCATCCGTCGGTGCACGGCTCGACGACAGCGGCGAGATCCACGTCGACCATCGCCAGATGACGAGCGTGCCGGGCCTCTATGCAATCGGCGACATCGTCAGTGGGCTGAATCAGATCTCCGTTGCGGTCGGCCAGGCGGCCGCCGCGGCCGCGGGCATCCACAACGCGCTGCCGTTTGCGCCGCGCTGAGCGCCTCTTCAGTATTCGAACGGTGATAAGCAACGCGGCGCTACGGGTGAGGCGACATCGGCGTCGACGCTGCGTCGAATCCTCAACCGATCACTTCGCCGCCCGGCGGAAGAACACCACGCTCCACACGGGTCCGAAGACAAACCAGAGGAACACCGAGCCGAGGGCGATACGGAACCACTGGTGCAGGGGCTGCGTGATTGCATCATTGTCCACATAGGCAATCAGGGCGATCAGGACGATCAGCGCGATGATCCATGCAACGATGCTGCGCAGCCAGAGTCCGACTTCATACCGAACCGCAGGCCACCCGCGATCGGGCGCCCTGACTGGCGTCGGACCGCCGGCAAACCGGTGGGCGAAGCGCTGGTCGGCCCAGCGCACCATCACCGCGCCGAAGGCCACGGTGAAGCCGACATAGGCCGTCGCCAGCCCGTGGGCCACCGTGGCCGTCGTGCCGGACTTGAGATCGGCCGCGGTGAAGGCGACCAGCAGGATGTCCACGAGCGGCAGCGACAGCAGCAGCGCGCGGCTCAGGCGCTCGCGCCGCAGCAGATAGCGCGCCGCCAGTCCGGCGAGCAGCACGAGCCAGAACGCCGTCTCGCAACCGACGATCAGCCAGTAGAGCAGGTACGACGATTCGGGTGGCATTCCGCAACGTCCGGCCGGGTTTCGGCCAAGCATAGTGTGCCCGGTACGGAAAGCTATCGAAGGATTTCCGACCGGCCGATGCGTTGGGGGCGCGAGGTTCACGCAGGATTGCCACTGCCGAGGACGGCGACATTCGTACTTTCCTGCTCACGTCTCGCGCAAACGGCTAAAGATTCCGACAGCGCCGAATGGTGGTCGATGGTCCCCTGTGCGCATCCGGATGACCGGTTCGCATGGGAGTGCCGTTTTGCCAGCCACGAATCACACGGTCGCCGTCTTTGGCGCCTACGGCCATACCGGCCGCTTCGTCGTCGCGGAGCTCTGCCGCCGCGGATGGACACCGATCCTGTCCGGTCGCGATGCGCAGCGACTGGCCGCGCTCGCCCTGCAGTTCCCCGGATTCGAAACGCGCGCTGCGGCGATCGATGATCCGCAATCGCTGGACCGCGCACTCGACGGCGCGGCTGCCGTCATCAATTGCGCCGGTCCGTTTCTCGATACGGCGCTGCCGGTGATCGACGCGGCTTTGCGCGCCCGCATCCACTATCTCGACCTCTGCGCCGAGCAGCAAGCGGTGCTCGACGTCGCCGCGCGTCACGCGGAGACGGCGAAGCAGGCCGGCGTGGCGGTGGTGCCGGCCATGGCGTTCTACGGCGGGCTGGCCGACCTGCTCGCAACCGCCGCGCTGGACGACTGGCCTGACGCGGACGCCATCGATATCGCCATCGCACTGGACAGCTGGCACCCGACCGCCGGCACGCGGCTCACGGGTGCGCGCAATCATTTCCGCCGCCTGGTCGTCGCCAACGGCAGCCTGCAGCCGCTGGCCGATCCGGCGCCGACGCGGGAATGGACTTTCCCCGCACCGTTCGGCCAACAGCCCGTGGTTGCGCTGCCGTTGTCCGAGATCGTCACGCTCTCGCGGCATGTACGCTGTCCCGAAATATATTCGTACATGAACCTCGCGCCGCTGGGCGACCTGCGCGATCCGGCGACGCCGGCACCGGTGCCGGTCGCGGCGGACGGACGCTCCGCGCAGGTCTTTGCGGTCGACATCGCGCTGCGCCGGAACGGCGATACGCGCCGCGCCACGGCGCACGGACGCGACATCTATGCGATCAGCGCGCCGCTGATCGTCGAGGCGATGCAGCGCCTCGTCGACGGCCGCAGCACGGCCCGCGGCGTGGTCTCTGCGGGCGCGGCGTTCGATGCGCGGGATTTCCTCGCGGCGCTGCCCGATCTGCGCGTCTGTCTGCCGGAGCGCGTCGGTGCTTCACCGTAGCGTTGAAAAATCGGCGCCAGTTTCGCCACGCGGCGATGCGGTGCAGCGCAGTGCGGCGGGACGTTGCGGTCAGCCGCAGCGATCTGTCGCGATGCCGTCAAGGCACGCAGGGCAGGCCGCCATGCGTGTATGACTTCCCGCGGCCCACACGCCACGCCGCCGCTTCACTGGCCCAGCGCGAAATCGATCGCCGCGCAGACGGCCGCCGCCTGCGCAGCGTTGCATTGCTCGCTACTCGCGCGAGGACTGTCGGGATAGACCTCGGTCGTCGTCGTATAGCGCGCGCTGGTGACGCCGGCGCACAGACCGAGCTTGCGTACCGGGTAGTTGATGATGCCCGGCGCAACGACCGGCGAACCGATGATCTGGCCATTGCGATCGGCCGGCGCGATATGCGTGACGCGGGCCACCGCGGCGATCACGGCCTGCTGAAACGCCGGCTGCGGGTTCTCGCTGTCGCCGACCAGATAGAAGCCGTCGGGAATTTCACCGGGAACCGAGTCCTCGCCGTCGCGCGCGGCCTTCGCCGGGCGGAACTCAGTCTCGTCGGTATCGGTGGTCTCGTGCAGATCGATATGCACCCGCACGCGATCGCGCAGCGGCGCGACCAGCCGCATCAGCGCCGCCGATTCCTCTGCCGGGCTGTCGTCACGGAACGAGCGGTTCGGGTCGACGGCATGTGCGTTCCAGCGGTGAATCCGCTCGTACGCCCAGGGACTGATACAGGGCGCGACCAGCAGGTTGACGCGGCCCGCATAGTCGTCCGCATGCTGCTCGACGAAGCGCAGCGCGCCGTGCACGCCGCTGGTTTCGTAGCCGTGCACGCCGCCGGTCACGAGCACGCTGGGCAGATCGTCGCGCCACTCGCGGCTCCGGATCGCCAGCAGCGCATAGGTGTCGGGTGCGTAGTCGAGGCGGCCGTATTCCACGACATCGAAGCGCGAACGCAGTGAATCGATCACCCGCACCACGTCGGTCTCGTAGCTGCGCTGGCGCGTCTGAAGTGAGCGCCACTCGGCTCTTTCCGCGTCGCCCCAGGGTTGGCCCGGCGTGCCGATGGGATAGGGGGCTTGGTCAGTCATCGTGGGGCTCACTCGCGGCAGGACGGAAGATCCGCGCACTTTAGCATCGCTCCGGAATGCCACCCTCGCCGCGCGGATCGATCGCCGTGTGACGCACGATTCACCTGAAATGCCGCGGCAATCGCGCAGGCATTGCACGGCGGCGCACGCACGGAATCGCTTATCGCGGAGGATCCGCCAGCCGCTGCCGCGTCGTTTCCACGTACTGCGGATCGCTGTCGAAACCCAGGTAGCGACGATGGAGATTCCTCGCCGCCACGAGCGTGGAACCGCTGCCGCAGAACGGATCGACGACCAGATGGCCCGGCAGCGTCGTCAATTCGATCAGTGATTCCAGTACGCGCGTCGGCTTCTGCGTCGGATGCAGTCCCAGCGATTCGCTCGCGTCGGCCTTGACGAGAATGTTTTCCGCCGTGCCGTTGTAGCGTTCGAAGCCGGTCTGGTTGAACGCACCGACCTCGTGCTGCAGCACGTTGTCGGCAATCGTGCCGCCGGTCCGGTAGGGTTTCTGGAACCACAGCACCGGCTCGAACGTCGGCTGCAGATTGCCGAGCCGCCAGCCCTCCCACCGTGACGCGGATTCGGCATCATTGCGCCGCTCGTACACCGCGCTCAGGCGCTGTGCCCGGTGCGGCGCGCGGCGGCGTTCCCAGGCCAGCATGTCCTTGAAGCTGAATCCCGCATCTTCCAGCGCGGCGATGCAGCGATGACTCAGGCGGCGGCCGGCGAACACGATCGCGGAACCACCGGGCTTCAGCGCCGCCAGCCACGCCGGCGCCCAGGTCATGCACCAGTCGTAGTATTCGCGCGGGATCGACTTGTCCGCTTCCGACCAGCCATTGATCGGCTTGCCGCGACGCCTGAACAGCGCGCCGGCCTTCTTCTGCGCGGGACTGCTGCCGAGATACGCGCTGTTCGTATTGGAATGCAGGACATCCCACGCCTCGGCGCCGATGCCGTACGGAATGTCGCTGAGGAACAGATGGACGCTTTCGTGCGGCAACGTTGCCACGGCCTCCATCGAGTCGGCCGCGTAGGCGTCATCGAGCGCAAACCCGTCTGGCGGCAAATCCAGTCGACCAACCATGGAGCAGCCCCGCGGGGTGTAGGTGCAAGCCGTGCATTATCGGGCCTGCCAGGCGCAATGTTCCGCGGCGCTCGTGGTGCCGCTTGCGCGGTGCGGATCTCGTGCGCGCCCGCGGGTTGACAGACCACGTAGGCGGGCAGACGATCAGGCACCGACGCCAGGGGCCAGCCAGGCAGGCGCCGCGCAACACACTGCATCGCCCCGTCGGCGGCAACAGCCGCCGCGACGGTTTGTTTCTACGCGTCACCTCGAGGAATTCGCATGCGCAATGCCGGCAACGCACCCACCCTGATCGTCTGGATCATCTCGCTCGTGCTGTTCATCGTCGCGCTCGTCGCGCAGTTCGGCGTAGTGCGCATCCCGGAACCCGCGGCGACCTGGTCGTGGATCATCGGCTTCGGGTTGCTGTTGATCGCCTGCCGGGTGCGTGGGCTGTAGCAAAGCCCCGGCGTCGGGCGGACACAGCGTCGTAACGGCCACGCTCTTCACGAACGAGAAGGGCGATGGTCTGAAAAGCACTTTTCACCGTCTGACATACAACCTTCAGGCAGTGAGCAGCAGGAAACGGATGCCTTCAGACGCACCAGACTTTGGCTTGCGCTCCGACGAGCTGCAACTGGTCCCTGTCGGCCCTGAATGGGCGCAGCGCTTTTCATCCGAAAGCAGCCGATTGTCCGCTGCCCTTGGATCCGCCGCGCTCGACATCCAGCACATCGGCAGTACGGCAATCCCCGGCATCTGCGCAAAACCCATTCTCGATATCGCGATTGCCATCCGGAGCTACGAAAGCGGCCACGCGCTCGTGCCGCGATTCGAAGCACTCGGCTACCGGTACCGCGGAGAAAACGGCATCCCGCGACGGCACTACTTCGTCCTGGGCGCGCCTAGGCGCACGCATCATGTCCACGTTCTCGAGCACGACAGCGACGAATGGAGACGTCACCTCGCATTTCGCGACCGGCTGCTCGGCTCGCCTGCGGATGCTGCCCGGTACTCAGCGTTCAAGTCGCGCTGCGCGGCAGAGGCGTTGGGCTGTCGTGAGGAATATCAGCGGCTGAAAACGCCGTTCATTGAGGCGATGGAAACCGGAAATATTCTGTCATTGTGATCGTTTGGATGTTGTATACACAAGGTAACATCTGCACCGGTCGCTATTTACCCATGATTCCGGAGCCCCTCGATCCAAGGGCGCGAAGAGTGATTGGTCAGAACCACAGATTCCGATCACTCTGAACGCCCAACGGTCCGGGTCATGCTGGGGCTGTCCCTGCCAGGGGGCGATGGAGTGCTGCCGATCACGCTCCGCCAGGGTCAATCCGCTGCAGATGGGCGGCACGAGTGTGATGGTCCTGAGGCCGGCGTTGATGGGATTCAGGCGCAAGCAAGGGTTCGCATGTGCTCGCCATTTGAATCGATTTCACTTCTTCCCGTGCAGGCGGCACTTCGCGGTGGATCTCGGCCGCGCTCGCGGATCCCATCAGTCTCGTCACAGCCTGCTGCGCAGCTGCGCGCTCAGCCAGCCAAATCCCACGCGCTCCTGCTCCATTCGCAGCCTGGGCTCGTGGCGATCGAATCTGAGGTCGTCATAGACGGCAGCCTCCTCAGCTGTGAGACGCGACAAGTCGTGTCGCGCAGGCTCAGGCTCCTCGCCCCAGTGCGAGCGATGGGCAAGCAGCGTCTCACTGTCCATGAGGAACGACGCCGCATGCGGAAATTGGCCGCGCAGCTGATCGAGGATGGCGAAACCGTGCGTGTCGATGTCGCCCCAATAGTGCAGATGGCATCTGTGCAGCCATGCGGCGCGCGCCAGCGCCTCCCAACCATAGCCAGCGCCAAAGACGACGATGGCTCGCGCCACCTGCGGGAAAGCGAGGAAGTTGGTCTCGTTCTCGGTGATGAAGACTCGCTCGACGGGCAACACCAGCGACGCAAAGCTTGCAGCGTCCAGTGTTATGTCAGGCAGTCCTTCGCAACCGGGCAGGCTGGGCAAGGCCGGGTCCAGTAGACGGAACCGCATGCGTAGCGGCTTATCCAGGAAGCCGAAACGACGGGCGAATTGCGCTGTTCCGTTCGCGCGAGTGTCGATGGCCTCGGGCGGTAAGGCCGAGGCCATCAGCTCGGACAGCACGCCACGGTGGGCCTCGATAAACTTGCTGTCCACGCCCGGCGCATCGACCTGGCGCAGGTACACGCCGGGGCGTGGGTGGGCCTGCAGCCACGCTACGACGGCCAGCAGGCGTTCCCAGCGGTTGGCCAAATCCAGGGCCCGGAGTGGATGCCTGGACATCCACTCCAGCAGTGTCGGCTGCGCGGACGCGGTCTGCCGCCACAGCACGTCGAAGTGCTGGGCCTGGCGCGCCTTGCCGATAACGGCCAAGGCATCCTGAAGAGAGTCGACCCAGGCGGCCGCGGGCAGCCGTTGCGTCCCCTGAACCCGATGATTCCACTCCCGCCAGTCGATCCGTACATGCGTGGTGTTGGCGACGGCGCGTACCCAGTCGCGCACCGCCTCGAAACGGTCAGACAGGTCCGCGGCGCCGGGAGCCTTCAGGCTCAGACGCCGGGGCCAGGAGACGGCATTCGATACTGCTGCACGCAGCAGGTCCCCGCGATCCCACAGGCGCTGCACCTGGGCGCGCAGGTCCGAATCCGTGGTCCAGCTCATGCTGCCGCGCCGCCGCCGGCTGCCTTGGTTTCGGCCATCCCTACTGCCTTCTGCGCCCGGAACTCCTCGATCGACAGGCAGCGCAGCCGTGAGTCCCGGCCACCTTCGTTGTGCACGAAGCCCACGCTGGCCACGAATGGCTCGATGATGTGGATCTTCTGCAGCGGCGTGACGATCAGCAACTGCAGATTGAGTTGCTGGAACAGGCGCAGTCCGTACTGCGCGGACTCGTCCGATCCACGCCCGAAGGCCTCGTCGATGACGACGAAGCGGAACGAGCGCGAGCGCACCGCGCCCCATTCCAACCCGAACTGGTAAGCCAAACTCGCAGCCAGCACGGTGTAGGCGAGCTTCTCCTTCTGGCCGCCCGATTTGCCGCCCGAGTCCGAGTAGTGCTCGTGCTCGGCCCCATCGGCACGCCAGCGCTCGCTGGCCGAGAACAGGAACCCATTGCGCACGTCGGTGACCTTACTGGTCCAGCGCCGGTCGGCATCCGACAGTCCTTCACGGCCGCGGAAGCGGTCGATGATGGCCTTCACCTGCAGGAACTTGGTCTCCGAGTACTGTTCGTCCGACGAGCCCGTCATGGCACCTTCGGTGCACGCTCGCAGATCCTGCTGGAAGTCGCGGATCTCCGCATCCGGGCTGGGCAGCGCCACCAGCTTGATGTAGCGGCCGGGGTTGTAGTCGATGGCCTGGAGCGACTGGTTGATGAAGTCGACGCGTTCCTTGATCGTCTCCCGCTCACGGGCGAGCTGGGCGTTGAAGTTGGCGATCTCGTTGATGGTGTTGACGTTGAGCAGTTCCTTGAAGCGTGCCTCGAATCGCGGCAGGTCGTCGCTCTTCAATCCGGCGAGCATCCGCTCGTATTCCGGCAGCGCCGCGAGGCTCACGTCCATCTCGACGGTCTCTGCCTTGAAGTCTTCCTTGAAGCCGCGCATGGCATTGACGATGCGCTCGGTCAGTCGGGCCAGACGCTTGTCCTCGGCGTCGATGCGCTCCTGCAGCCATTTGCGCACGTCCTGCTCGCGGTTGTCGCAGGACTCGACCGACAGCTGATGCTCGCCCAGTGCCTCGGCTCGCCAGCCCTCCAGGCGTTCCATCTGGGCGTCCTCAAGCGGCATCGCATCGCAGACAGTACGGGCCTGATCCCGCAGTTCCTGTGCCGCCGTTCGCTTGGCTCTGGCCTCGCCACGGTTGCCCAGCGCCTCACCGCGCCTGCTTTCGGTTTCGCCCAGCCGGTCTTGCACCAACTTCAACTGGCGCCCCAGCTCTTGCAGGGTGTTCGAAGCGGCTTCGAGCTGCGCGCGTTCCTCGGCGAGTTCCGCAATCTCGCGAGTCAGGCTCATCCAGTCGATGTCCGCAAAGCGTGTGAACTCCTCCAGTCGGGCGAGCGTCTCGAGTCGACCTTCCAGTTCCTTGCGCGCTTGGCTGAACCCGCCGATGCGCTGCCCCAGCGTGGCCAGCTTCCCCTCAAGACGTTCCCGCTGGTCCCGCAAAGCGCGCAGCTTGTCGGCATTGCTCCAGCCAAGCACGTAGCGGCTGCGATCGTCGATGCGGCTGCGGTCGTCCTTCTCGTGACGCCCGGAAGGATCTTTGATCTGGCCGGCGCGCGTGATGGCGCGGGCCTCGCGACGAAACTGCTCACCCGTGTCGCAGCACGCCACATCGAAGCGATGGCGAAGCTCCTGCTCCAGCCATTCGTAGTGCGGCGAATCCGGTTTGATGACGAGCTTGCGCACAAGTGACTGTGGTTGCAGGCTGGCGGGGCCGTGAGCGGCCTTCTTCTGCCGTACATGGAAGTACACCAGTCTCGCACCCAGATGCTGCTGGTCTACCCAATCCGCAACGGCCTTGTAGTGCGCATCCGGGACCAGCAGTGCGAGCCCGAAGCCACGCAGCAGGCGCTCCGCGGCGCCTTCCCACTCGCGCTCGTCGTCACGCACCTGGATGAGCTCACCCGCGAAAGGCAGTTCGTCCTCACCGATCGACAGCACTGCACACAGCGCATCGCGGATGCGGACTTGGGCGGCGTCGATGTTGCTTTTGCGCCGCTGGAGGCTGTCGATCTCCTCCGACAAGGCGGTGTGCTCTTCACGGATCTTGCGGAACGCGAAGTCCTCCTCGCGCTCGCGGTTGATCAGGTCGGCAACGCGATCGCGCAGACCTTCGGCGCGGGTGGCGATGCTCTGCTGCTGAGTGAAGAAGGCCGCTTCATCTGCCGGCGCTGCCTCGTCGATGCGTCCGAGCAAGACCGAGTGGCGATCGGCCTTCTGCTGGCGCTGCGCCTTCTCTTGTCCCAGCCGCCGGCTTTCTGCGGCCAGATCCTCCAGGCGGTTGCCGCCGTTGTCACGCAGGTCGCGCTCCAGCTTCGCGATCTCGGTGCGTTCGGCATCGCGCTGCGCGTCCAGGCGTTCGATCTGGGTGTTGAGCCGGGTGGTTTCCTCTTCCAGCAAGGCAAGGCGGCGGTCCAGCAATTCGCCTTTGAGCCGGGCGAAGTACGGCCGCAGCGCATCGCGCCCATCGCGCCAGCCCTGGATCTCCGCAACCAGCCCGGTGTGCCGGCGGCCATCCTCGACCAGCGGCGCCAGCAGTTCGACCTGGCGCTTGGCCTTGAGCACTGCCTGGTGCGCCCGGTCCAGGTCGTCGAAGTGACGGATCAGCGCCTCGATGCGGCCGCCCACGTCGAAGGGTTCCAGCATGTGACTGCGCACGAAGTCGGTGAGGTTGCCCACCGACTTCATCGATACCGTCTGGTGGAAGAGCTCCAGCGCCTGCTCGTGCTCGATGCCGAAGCGACGGCGGAACCAGGCCCCATAAGGCGGGAAGCTGTCGAACAGATCGCAGCCTGCGCCGCGTAGCTTCTTGCGCAGGGCGGTGATGTCGCTGCCGAAGCCACTGAAGTCATCGGTGATGGTCAGTGCCCGCTCGGCCGCCACGAACAAGCGTGCAGGCGCGCCCTGAGGGTCTTTCTGCCAGAAGACCTGGGCCAGCGTCACGGCCTGGTCATAGCCCTCGTTGCGGAAGACGCCGAGGATGACCGAGTAGCTCGACGCATCACGCAGCGCTACGGGCCGGGCGCTGCCCGTGATCTCGTTGCGCTCGCTCTTATAATGGCCCAGTACATAGGAGCGTAACGACCGCTCGCGGGCATCGGCCCCGGCGGCCTTGTTGTAGGCGACGCGATGCGCCGGCACCAGCAAGGTCGTGATGGCATCGACCAGTGTCGACTTGCCTGAACCGATGTCGCCTGTGAGCAGGCCGTTGCGGCCGTCGAGCTCGTAGCGCCAGACCCGCTTGTCGAAGGTGCCCCAGTTCAGAACTTCAAGCCGCTGCAGCCGAAAGCCCACCCGGCTGTCGTCGGCCACGAAGTCCAGGGCGTACGTGGGCGCCTCAAGCATCGGCGGCCCCCTTGCTTCCCACCTTGCCGTTCGCTTCAGCAGTGGCCAGGGACAGCGCTGTGCGGTAAACCTCCAGGCGTGCATCGAAGTCCGCCAGCCACTGTGCGTCGACAAAGGCTTTCAGGATACGCCGCACCTCGTAGTGACCTCTGTCCTGTCCACCGCCGATGGCAGGCTTGAGCCGCCGCAGAAAGCCCAGATCGACCACCTTGCTGGTCGTCGAATCCACCTGATCGATCAGCCGGGTCTCGTTCGTGCCATCGGGCAGGAACACCCGCATCAGCTCGGCGATGTCGTCGCGAGAGAGCACCAGCCGCGTGTCACCGCCACTGGCGTCGAACTCGGCCATGCGCTTGCGTAGGAGTGCCAGCATCAGACTCACCGGGTAAGAAAGCGGCCGGCGTGCGACGAGCCTTGGCAGACGCAACGCTCCCTCAGATTCGTCCGGGTCCGGGCGGCTCTTCAGGAAAGCGTAGCCCTCGGCCTCGTCCAGCACCAGATCAAGGAGCAGCACCGCGGCCTGTTCCCGCACCCGGGACTGCAGGCGCAGCAGGCTGGCCCACAGCCGCTCGTCATCGTCGCGATAGAGCACGCCCTTGAGCAGATGTACCATCAGCTGCGACAGCTCGGGCACCGCCGGCAGCGTGCTCGGCGAGGTCTCGACCGGATCGTTGTCGTGCAGCGTGTCGTTCATGGTGTTCTCTCCGTGGTCACCCGGGCTTTCATCGCGTGAAGATCACGCGAGGCAGGCGAGCCTCGCGCGTTACCGCTTCGCCCGCTGCGCTGCGGGCTTCCCAGCGGATCGGATCTTCCACGGCTTCATCGACGAGTGCGCGCATGCCGTCGAGCGCGCCGCTGCCATCACCCGCATGGGCCAGCTCCAGATAAGCCACCAGCTCGGCTAGTCCCTGCTGCAGGGGCTCGGCATCCAGCAACTCGCGCAGCGTGATTTGCGGCTGGCGGCGCAGGGCGCGTTGGACGGCCAAGCGCAGGCGTGCCTTGTCCAGCACGATCTGGTCGAACAAGCGCGCGGTGTCGATGCCGTCTTCACCGGCCAGCAGCGCCAGATCGGCCAGGCGCTGTTTCACGCTCGGCGTGAACAAGGGGCGCTCCAGCGGCAGCTCGACATTCGCGCCCATCGCGTCGATGTGCATCGTCCCATCGACGGACGCAGTCGCGCGGAGGCTGAGCGCCTTGCTTTCGATGCCATGCAGCAAGTCCAGGATGCGGCGGTTTTCCAGAAATGCCCGGTCGTCCAGGAAGCGGCGCAGCTGCTGCGACAGTTGGGCTACGGTGCGCTGCGTATGCTCGCCAGCTTCCAGCCAGTCGTGGTGCACGCGGCGGGTGCGCGGTTCGGGCTTCAGCTCAACGACGGCGGGCAGCGCGAGCACCTGATCCAGCCGCGCGGAGAGCTCCTCCTGCCGTCGGCTTGACATCAGGAAGTCCCAGAAGGCGCGGAAGCTGCGGCCTTGGTCCGAGTCGCCAATGGCATCGCGCTCGCCCATGATCTCGTCGAGCAGCGCGCCTTTGGCGCCTTCCCATAGCGCGATTTTTTCGCGCACTTTGCGGTCGAGCAGGCGGAAGTTTTGTTCCACCTCGCGGAAGTCGGCCAACAGCTCGCGCGCCAGTTGCTGGAACTGCTGGAAGCGGTCCTTGACTGCCGTGTCGTCCAGCAGAGGCACATCGCCCGCCAACACGCGGGTGATCTCGGCGTCCAGCTCATCACGCTTCTTGCGCAGGTCGTCCACGCGCTTGATCGGGTCAGCCTCGGTGCCGGCGCTTATCTGCTCCAGCAGCGCGAACAGCGTCAGCAGGCGCGACTCGGTGCCGACAAACGGCCGCTCGGTCAGCGACACCAGCCACGCGATGGCCTTCTCGGTGGCCGGCGTCAGGTCGAACTGCGCTTCGTCCGTACCCGGCTTATAGAACTTGCGCAGCCAACCCTTGTCCGGCGCAGCCCAGTCGTTGAGATATTCGGGCGCCGCCTTGGGATAGGCGTTGGTACCGATCTGCTCGCGCAGCGCGAACAGTTCATCCTCCAGCGCCTCGGCGAGATTAGCCTCGCTCATCAAGCGCACGTTCGGCGCCACGAAAACCCGGTGCAGGAAGCTGGCTACCAGTGGCGCATGCGGCGAAGCCAACAGCCGCCAGGCGGGGTGGCGGTCTCGCAGGCTGGCGAGGGTGGCGTGGTCCATCGGTCAAGCTCCAGCGCCACGCCGCCCGCAGAAGATCCCGAAGCTATCGGTCAGGTGCTTGGGCGTTTCGAAGATCTCGACCTGGAAGGCGTAGGGCTCGAGCTGCTTGCGTCGCATCTTCGCGACATTCACCGCCACGTCGCGGCTCTTCTCGGTCTTTCTGCTGCTGATGTGCAGGTGCCCATCGGCGAGGGCGCGCTGGACCAGTTCAGTGAGTTCCATGATGGTGGTGGCCTTCAATTACTTTGCTTGTTGGTATCGGCGCCTTCATCCGCGCCCACGGCGCCGCAATCTGGCGAAAATCCGAGAAAAAACCGGGTATCGGCTAACTCGCGATGCCTGTGAAGCGAAAAGCGCGCTACTTCGAGGTGCTAGCAATCGAGGGGCATTGTCCCCGGCTACCGCCTGCGCGCAACTTCCATTGGGGGAGACGCCCGCAGCGGCAACCGGCTAGCCGCAAAAGACAATAGCCAGACTGGAGAGCGGCCAGCAGGCAAACAAAAAGCCCCGGAACCGTCTGGTTCCAGGGCTTCATGTTTGTGTGATGGTGGAGCGGATGGGGATCGAACCCACGACCTTCGCATTGCGAACGCGACGCTCTCCCAGCTGAGCTACCGCCCCACGTTGACCGGATTGCGCGTTGGGTCGCGCAAGGGCGCGCAGAATAGCGTGGGGTGGGGGCGTGTGCCAAGCCCCGCAAGTTTCCGCCGGGTTCTGGCTTCCGGCGGTGACCATATGGCCCCCGGATCGCGCGCTGAAGGACGGGCGCTCGTGACCGCTCGAATTCCTCGTGACGCGAGTGTCGCCGCAACAGTGAACCGTCCCGTTGTGGCTTCGCGGCCTGCGTTACCGACGTCACCACGCGGTGCTTGCTGCTGCCGCGCATGTCTCTCTGAGGTCTTTCACGAGATCTGCTTCCATTGCCTTCAGGCCCGACTGCGACCGCCTCGACGGACTGTCCACCCCTCGCGCCGCTATCTTCGCCGTCCGCTGACAACACGGTTCTCTCCTGATGCAAATCCGTTTTCTCGCGCGTTGTGCTTGCGCAGTCCTGTCGCTGTCCGTCCTGCCGGTCCAGGCCGGTGTCCTGACCGATCCGGCCAATGGCGCCACGTGTACCGATGGGCAGGATGTGGTCATCACGCGCAGCGACTTCAGCCTAGTGCTGGATGGGGTGTGTGGTGTGGTGACGGTACGCGGGTCGAATGGCTCGCTGAATGTGGATGAGGCGAAGGGATTCCGCATCATCGGCAGCGGGGTGACGGTGCTGAATCAGAAGACCGGGACGCTCACGGTCGAGGGCTCGGGCAATACGCTGAACATGACCGAGGTGGGCGAGACGGTCGTCGGCGGCAACGACAACATGTTCCTGGGTACCGAGTTCAAGCGCGTGCATTTCCGCGGCAAGGGCAACACGGTGAATACGGACAACACGCCGGAGCTGGTGGACGAGGGTAGTGGTAATCGGGTGATGTAAGCCGGTATTGCTTCGCAGCAAAGTCGCGGCCGGCGAATCATCATGTCGGCAGCGACTGACCTCGCTTGCAGACGACCGGCTGCCGTGCAGGCAGCCCGTCGTCTCACATCAGAACAGCAAACTCCACCGGTCGATCTTCCCGGTGTCCCCGGCCCCGTTGTCGTTCACGCGCAGCTTCCACTGGCCGTTGGCGGCGACGGCGGAGGCGTTGACGGTGAAGCTGCGCACGATGTTGTCGGTGCCGGCGCCGGTGCGGTTCCACAGGTTGAACAGGGTGCCGTTGGGTGCGACGAGATCGACCTTCAGGTCGCCCTGGTAGGTGTGCAGGATGGTCACGTCGACTTTCAGCGTGGCGGATGCGTTGCCGCTGATGCCGCTGACGGTGATCGGGCTGTCGACGGTGGTGTTGTCGCTGATGGCGTAGTCGGCGGTGTTCTCGAACAGCGTGCCGCCACTGCCCGTGGTGTAGCTGCCCTTGAGGGTGACGCCGCTGAAGGCGCTGTAGGCGCGCAGCTTGACGAACCACGTGCCGGCCTGCGGTGCGCTGATGGTGCAGGTCTCTGCGCTGCCACTGAGGTAGGGGCGGCAGTCGTAGGTCGTCGTGGTCGGTGCGGCGCCGTACTTGACGTACATGTCTGCGTCGCCGGTGCCGCCGGAGCTCTGGAACACCAGATTGCTGGCGCCGTTGGGCACGACCATCGTGTACTGCACCTCGGCGTTGGTCGCGGCGCTCAGGTCGCTGACGGGCACGTTGTTCTGCAGTACCAGCGGGCTGGATCCGACGGTGACCGACCGGCTGGTCGAGTTCGTCGCGCCCTGGTTGTCGGTGACGTTCAGCGTGACCGTGTAGGTGCCGGCGGCACCGTAGGTCTTGCTCGGGCTGGTGGCGGTGGACGTGGTGCTGTCGCCGAAGTTCCAGCTGCGGCTGGCGATGCTGCCGTCGCTGTCGGTGGAGGTGTCGGTGAAGGCGACGGTCAGGCCGCTGACGTTGAAGTTGAAACTGGCCGCGGGCGGCTGGTTGCCGCCGCCGCCGCTGTCGCCGCCGGGGATGGTGTTGTTGAAGTGCGTGGCGACCTGCGGCCAGATCTTGCTGATGTGGGCGCCAGTGTTGTTGCAGCCGCCGAGGTGGTGCAGGGCGATGACCTTGTTGCTGCTGCGCGCGATGACGGGCGAGCCGGAGCTGCCGCCTTCGGTATCGCACTTGTAGCCCGCGTCGGTGTTGGTGCCGCTGCCGTTGGTGACGGCCACGTCGACCTTGCAGCGCGCGCCGCCGTTCTGGTCGCTGACCGTGGCCAGTTCCTTGATGCGGCCGCCGGCATGCTGCGGGATGAAGATTTCCTCGCCCGTCGTGGGCAGGCGCACGTCCAGGCCGAGATAGCCAAAACTGGAAATGTTTGCAAAATTCTTGACGGTGAACAGGCTGTAGTCGAGCGTGGTGTCGGTGCGCAGCAGCGTGTCGCCGGCCACTTTCACCGTGGTGCCGCTGGTCGTGCCGCCGCAGGTCGTGGCCTGGTAGTTGAACCACACTTCCGAGGCGGCCACGGCGCTCGCGGTCGCGAAGCAGTGGTTGTTCGTGAACATGCGGTTGTCGGCGCCGACGCGCCACGCGGTGCAGGAGCCGCCGCCGCTCAATACCAGCCGCGCGACGGCGCGCGAGCGGTCGAACGCGGTGACGTCGCTGGTCTGGTAGCAGACCGCGCCGCGCTTGTCGTTGGTGCCGCAGATGGCCTCGGGGGTCGGTTCGCTGAGCAGCTTGTCCTGCTGCAGCGCGGGCAGCAGGTCTTCCGGATGGCCTTCCAGATAGCCGCCGACGACCACGCCGTGGTCGCGCGTCCAGCGCGTCAGCGCCGAGCCGACCAGGCGCAGGTTCACGACGCCGCCGCTGATGGACATGGCCGAGAAGCGCGACACGCCGTCGTCGCCGGCGTTCGTGTCGACGGTGAAGCCGTCGCGCGTGGCGCTGCTATAGCGATAGACCTCGCTGCCGTCGGCGTTGCTGACTTCCAGCGTCACGCCGGCCGGCAGATTGAATCGTTCGAAATGCACCTTGATGAACGCGGCGCCGGCGACCTCGATCTGGCGCGCGCTGCGCGCGCCGGTGTCGAGGCTGTCGAGACGGATGTCGACGCTGCGCGGCGTGGCGATGTTGGGTACCGCGTAACCCACAACGGGTTTCTCGGCGGCGGCGGTGAGGGCGAATACGGCGGCGACGGCCGCAAGCAGACGGGTGCTGATGGTGCTGCAGGACGATGACATTAACGGTCTCCCGGACGTTGATGATCGTCGGTGACCCGCCGGTGCGGCGCACGGCAGCCCGCGCTGTGGCCGCGAGTGGTCGGCCGCTGCGTGGTGCCTGTGCTGTGCGGCGGGCTTCCCCCGAAGCGCCGCCGCTATCCCTCCCCGGACGTTCCAGCCAGACGGCGCACGCGTACTGCGTGCCGCCGCCCCGGCGGGGCCGACCCCTTTGGCTATCGCGCGCCGCCGTTTCCGACGACAGCCGCGATCGCTCGCAACGAACGGCGTTCGCCGGCGAGCTGCCCGGACCGCATGAACGGACGGCACGGACGGCGCGGCATCCCGGCTGCGCGAGTACAGATATGGATTACTGCTGAAATGCAGGCGCGCCGCTGGCGGCCTCGAGTGCTGCCCCCCGGCAGCGCATCGGACGGTACTCCCCAGTCCCGACCGACGCGCGACAGTACGGCGGCGCCCACCGGCTGTCAACGAAGCGCGTCACGGATTCGGACCCCGCGCTGACGCTGCTAGAATGCGCGCCCGGCGAGTGCGCCAGCCGCGCCGGCCCCTCCCCACTCCCCACAGCAGTACGTCATGGATCAAGTCCTTTTCGATTTCGACCACGTGGTCATCACGCCGTGGAAGCTCATCGGCTACCTCGGCGCCTTCCTGTTCACCGCTCGCTGGTTCGTCCAGCTCTATGCGACACGCAAGGCCAAGCGCGCGCATCTGCCGATGGCGTTCTGGTACCTGTCGATCGTCGGCAGTCTGATGACCTTGTCGTACTTCATCTGGGGCAAGAACGATTCCGTCGGCATCCTGCAGAATGCTTTTCCCGCGGTCGTCGCGACCTACAACCTGTTCGTCGAGCTGCGTCACCGCAGCCGTGAAGGGGCGGCGTAGCGGGTTTGCAGGAATGGATCGGGACGAAAAAAGGCGGCCAGTGGCCGCCTTTTTTGTCGGGCTCGCGAATGCGGTCAAGGATGCCGCAGCCTGCGTGGATCCAGGAACGACGTCGCGGCGCCGCCGCATGCGCGGAGGTTCGATGTCGCGCGCACCGGTGTCGAGGTCGTCTGCGGTCAGTCCGGATCGTAGTCCAGCAGCGGCGCGAGCCAGCGTTCCGCGACTTCGATCGTCCAGCCTTTGCGCCTGGCGTAGTCCTCTACCTGTTCCTTGCTGACGCGGCCGACGACGAAGTATTGGCTTTGCGGGTGCGAGAAATACCAGCCGGAGACGGCCGCGGTCGGGTACATGGCGAAGCTGTCGGTCAGTTCGATACCGGTGTTGCGTTCGGCGTCGAGCAGCTCGAACAGTGTGCCTTTCTCGGTGTGCTCGGGGCAGGCCGGATAACCGGGCGCCGGACGGATGCCGCGGTATTTCTCGGCGATCAGGTCCTCGTTGGCGAGACCCTCGTCGGTGGCGTAACCCCAGAATTCGCGGCGCACGCGCTGGTGCATGCATTCGGCGAAGGCTTCGGCGAGGCGGTCGGCCAGGGCCTTGAGCAAGATGGACGAATAGTCGTCGTGATCGCGCTCGAAGCGTTCGAGATGGGGCTCGATGCCGATGCCCGCGGTGACCGCGAAGCCGCCGATCCAGTCGCTGACGCCGGAGGACTTCGGCGCGATGAAGTCGCTGAGGCAGAAGTCCGGCCGCTCGGCCGGCTTGTCGACCTGCTGGCGCAGGAAGCGCAGCAGCGCGGGCTTGCCCTCGCCCGCCCGCACTTCGACGTCGTCGCTGACGCTGGCCGCCGGCCACAGGCCGATGACGCCGCGTGCGGAAATCCATTTTTCCTGAATTAGCTTGTCCAGCATCGCGCGCGCATCGGCGAACAGTTCGCGCGCCTGCACGCCGACGATGGCGTCGTCGAGGATGGCGGGGTAGTGGCCGGCCAGTTCCCAGGTCGAGAAGAACGGCGTCCAGTCGATGAACGGCACGAGTTCGGCGATCGGATAGTCGTCGAATACCGTGATGCCGGGTGTGACCGGCGCCGGCGGCACGTAGTCGTTCCAGCCGCCGTTGAAGGCCTGGCCGCGCGCGTGGGCGAGGCTGACGAGCTTCTTGCCGGGGCCGCGATCCTTGTGGCGTTCGCGAATCTCGGCGTATTCGTGGCGGATGCGCGCCATGAAATCGTCGACGAGTTCCCTGGAGATCAGCGACTGCGCGACGCCGACGGCGCGCGAGGCGTCCTTGACCCACACGGTCGGCGACTTGTAGTGCGGCTCGATCTTCAGCGCGGTATGCGCGCGCGAGGTGGTCGCGCCGCCGATCAGCAGCGGAATGTGCAGGCCCTGGCGCTGCATTTCCTTGGCGACGTGGCTCATTTCCTCGAGCGACGGCGTGATCAGGCCGGACAGGCCGATCATGTCCGCCTTCTCCTCGCGCGCGGCGTCGAGGATCTTCTGCGTCGGCACCATGACACCCAGATCGATCACGTCGAAATTGTTGCAGCGGAGCACCACGCCGACGATGTTCTTGCCGATGTCGTGCACGTCGCCCTTGACCGTGGCCATGATGATCTTGCCGTTGGTCTTGCCCACATCGCCGCTGCGCAGCTTTTCCTCTTCGATGTAGGGCAGCAGGTAGGCGACCGCCTTCTTCATCACGCGCGCCGACTTGACGACCTGCGGCAGGAACATCTTGCCGGCGCCGAACAGGTCGCCGACCACGTTCATGCCGTCCATCAGCGGACCTTCGATGACGTCGAGAGGACGCGTGGAGAGCTGGCGCACTTCCTCGGTGTCGCCGTCGATGAACTGGTCGATGCCGTGGACGAGCGCGTGCTTGAGGCGTTCGCGCACGGGCTTTTCGCGCCAGGCCAGCACTTCGACGACGGCTTCGCCTTTCTTCGACCTGAAGCGTTCGGCGATTTCGAGCAGTCGTTCGGTGCTGTCGCTGCGGCGGTTCAGCACGACGTCTTCGACGCGCTCGCGCAGGTCGGGGTCGAGGTCGTCGACGATCGGCAGGCCGCCCGCATTGACGATGCCCATGTCCATGCCGGCGCGGATCGCGTGGTACAGGAACACCGCGTGGATGGCCTGGCGCACCGGCTCGTTGCCGCGGAACGAGAACGAGACGTTGGAGACACCGCCGGAGATGTGGCAGTGCGGCAGGGTCTGCCGGATGATGCGCGTGGCTTCGATGAAGTCCACGGCGTAGTTGTTGTGTTCCTCGATGCCGGTCGCGATCGCGAAGATGTTCGGGTCGAAGATGATGTCTTCGGGCGGGAACCCGACTTCGTCGACGAGGATGCGGTAGGCGCGCGTGCAGATTTCCACCTTGCGTGCGCAGGTGTCGGCCTGGCCGACTTCGTCGAAGGCCATGACGACCACCGCCGCGCCATAGCGCAGCACCTTGCGCGCCTGCTCGCGGAAGATATCCTCGCCTTCCTTCATCGAGATCGAATTGACGACGCCCTTGCCCTGCAGGCATTGCAGGCCGGCCTCGATCACGCTCCATTTGGACGAGTCGACCATGACCGGGATGCGCGCGATGTCGGGCTCCGACGCGATCAGGTTGAGGAACCGGACCATGGCGGCCTCGGAATCGATCAGGCCTTCGTCCATGTTGACGTCGATGATCTGCGCGCCGCTGGCGACCTGCTGGCGCGCGACGTCGACGGCTTCCTCGAAGCGGCCTTCCTTGATCAGCTTCTTGAACTGCGCGCTGCCCGTGACGTTGGTGCGCTCGCCGACGTTGACGAACAGCAGCTCGGGCGTCAGCACCAGCGGCTCGAGGCCGGACAGGCGGGTGTAGCGGGGCAGGGTGTTGTCGGTTTCCATGGTCATGCGGTTGCCAATGCTGGATTGCGGGGCGCGGCCGCGCCGGACTTGTCGGGATGACTTCTATTGCGGCGCCATCACGCCGCGTTCTCCACCGGATACACCACCGGAACACGGGGCTTTATTCCCGCTACCGCTTCCGCAATCGCCTGGATATGCGCCGGCGAGGTGCCGCAGCAGCCACCGACGAGATTGAGGAATCCCGCTTCGGCGAACTCGCGGATCGTCGTGGCCATTTCCTCAGGGGTTTCGTCGTAGTCGCCGAACGCGTTGGGCAGGCCCGCGTTCGGGTGCGTGCTCACGTAGCAGTCGGCGAGGCTGGACAGGGTTTCGACATGCGGCCGCAGATCCTTCGCGCCGAGCGCGCAGTTCAGCCCGATCGACAGCGGCCGCGCGTGACGCATCGCGTAGAGGAAGGCTTCGGCGGTCTGGCCCGACAGCGTGCGGCCGGAGCGGTCGGTGATGGTGCCCGAGATCATCACCGGCAGGCGCACGCCGCGTTCCTCGAACACTTCGTCGACCGCGAACAGCGCGGCCTTGGCATTGAGCGTGTCGAAGATGGTCTCGACCATGATGATGTCGGCGCCGCCGTCGATGAGGCCGCGCGTGGCTTCGCGGTAGGCCTCGCCGAGTTCGGCGAACTTGACGTTGCGGTAGCCCGGATCGTTGACGTCGGGACTGATCGACGCGGTACGGCTGGTCGGCCCGAGCACGCCGATGACGAAGCGCGGCTTGTCCGGCGTCTTCGCCTCGATCGTGTCGCAGCACTCGCGGGCGAGGCGCGCGCCTTCCTTGTTCAGCTCGTACACGATGTGTTCGAGGTGATAGTCGGCCTGGCTGATCGAGGTCGCGTTGAAGGTATTGGTCTCGAGCAGGTCCGCGCCGGCCTCGAGGTATTGCGTGTGCACCGAGCGGATGATGTCGGGCTGGGTCAGGATCAGCAGATCGTTGTTGCCCTTGAGATCGCAGACATGGTGCTTGTGGTCGTGCACATGCACATGACGGCCGTCGTAGCCCTGTGAGAAGCGCTGGCCGCGATAGCCGTCCTCATCGAGGTGATAGCCCTGGATCATGGTGCCCATGGCGCCGTCGATGATCAGGATGCGTCGCTGCAGCGCGGCTAGCAGCGCGGCGGTGCGGGTCGGGTTGTGCCAGGGCAGGTGCTTCATGGGTGTGTACCGCTAGAGGGTCGGATACGGGAATGGCGGATATCGGATATGGAAGCCGTCAGCGTCAGGTCTTGCGCGCCAACAGCGTCACCACTTCGAAATGCGGCGGCCGCCGCTCCTTGGTCGCGCGCTCGCAGGCGATGACCTCGAGCCCGGCCTTGCGCGCGTAGTCGCGCAGTTCGTCGGGCTTGAAGCCGAGGTTGCGGTGGTCGAACGGTTCCACCGTGGTCTTGTGGGCGTGCCGGCCGAGCGTCGCGGCGAGCAGCCGGCCGCCCGGGCGCAGCAGGCGCGCGGCTTCCGTGAGCACGGCGGCGGGACGTTCGGTATAGGTCAGCGCGTGCATCAGCAGGACCAGGTCGAAGCGCCGCTCGCCGAGATCGAGCGCATGCATGTCGCCGAGTTCCACGCTGACGTTGGGCAGCGATTTCAGCCGCGTGCGTGCCGCGCCAACGACGCGTTCGCTCGCATCGACACAGACGATCGAGCGCGCGCGTGGCGCGAGCAGTTCGGCCAGCACGCCGTCGCCGGATGCGATATCGAGCACGTCGCCGGTTTCCACGAGCTGGGTCATGGCGCGGGCCAGTGCCTCCCAGGTGCGGCCGGGCGAATAGTGGCGCTCCATGTCGCCGGCCACGCTGTCGGCCCAGCCTTCGGCGCCGGCGCGCTGAGCGAGTACGCCGGGCAGGCGGTCGTCGTCGTTGCGCAGCACGGCGTCGTCGACGCTTTCCTTGAGTGCGCGCAGCAGCGCTTCCTCGCGCGCCGGCAGTTCGCCATTGAAGCGGTAGTAGGCCGAGACGCCGGCGCGGCGGTCGCGCACGAGATCGGCATCCTTGAGCTTGGCCAGGTGCGTGGAGACGCGCGGCTGGGCCAGGCGCAGCACCGAGGACAGCTCGGCCACGGTCAGTTCCTCGCGTTCGAGCAAGGCGAGCAGGCGCACCCGGGTCGGATCGGAAAGCAGGCGCAGCAATGCCGACGTGGCGGCGAGATCCACTATCTATCCTTTCATCTTGATCAAAAGATGGATGCGCAGCGTAGCGATGCGGCCGCGGCGGGTCAATGCGGCCCGGTGTGGCTGCGCCGCGTGGCGGCTATGCTGCGGGGTCCCATGCCTATTTCGAGCCCGCTCAGATATCTGGTTCTCCTGGTCGCCGGCCTGATGCCGCCGACGGCAGGTGCTGTCGAGAACGCCGAACTCGGCAAGTTCTGGTCGGAGGGCGCCGACCCCGTGCCGTACCGCGCCATCCAGACTGCCGCCGCGCGCGCCGGCCAGCACCTGCCGCTGATCGTGTTCCTGCATGGCGATGGGCAGGACGGCAGCGACAACGAATCCCAGCTCGCCGGCTACGGCAACGGTTCGATGCAACTGATCGACCAGGCGCGCGCGGCCGGCACGCCACTGGTCTATGTCGCGCCGCAGACGACGGGCGGCTACTGGCCGCCGCCGCGCGTCGCGGCGGTGATCCGCGATGTGCTCCGGCGCTGGCCGGTCGACCCGGGGCGCATCGTGCTGACCGGCATTTCCGACGGCGGCACCGGCGTCTGGGACACGCTCAAGCGCTATCCGCGCTGCTTTGCCGCGGCGGTGCCGATGTCGGGCATGACCGAGCCTTCGGGGCTGCGCCACATCCGTAAAGTTCCACAATGGATTTTTCACGGCGAGAAGGACGACGACACCGACGTGGAGTGGGGTTACGGCGGCGCCCAGGTCGGCTCGCGCCTGGTCGTTCGTGCACTGCGCGCGTTCGGCGGCAAGCCGGTCTATACGGAGTATCCGGGCGAGCGGCACGTCATCTGGTCGCGCGCCTATGCCGCAAAGGAATTGCTGCCGTGGATGCTGAGCCAGCATCAGGCGCGGGCCGGCTGCCGCTTCGAGTGAAAGGGCGGCCGGACGGGCGAGCAGGCAGACTGATTTGGCCGTATGGCCCATTCACACGCCTGAACCGGTAAAATGCCCGACCCTTCACCCCGCGCCTGTCCCGGCCCGCAACGGCCCGGACATGCCGCAACGCGGTCCCGCAGGAGTTCCCATGGATTTCCGATTCACCGAAGACCAGTTGTCGATCCAGGCCGTCGCGCGCGATTTCGCGCAGAAGCGCATCGCTCCCGTGGCGGCGGAGTTCGATCACAAGGGCGAATTCCCGCTCGACAACATCCGCGAAATGGGCCAGCTCGGCCTCATGGGCATCGAAGTGCCGGCCGAATACGGCGGCGCGGGCATGGACTCGATCTCCTACGTACTGGCCATGATCGAGATCGCCGCGGCCGACTGCGCGCACTCGACCATCATGTCGGTGAACAACACGCTCTATTGCAACGGCCTGCTGAAGTTCGGCACGCACGAGCAGAAGCTCGCCTACGTTGCGCCCATCGCCTCGGGCCAGGCCATCGGCGCGTTCGCGCTGACCGAGCCGCAGTCGGGCTCCGACGCGACCGCCATGCGCTGCCGCGCGACCAAGCAGGCCGACGGCGGCTTCCTGATCAACGGCAAGAAGAGCTGGATCACCTCCGGCCCTGTTGCAAAGTATATTTTGCTGTTCGCGATGTCCGACCCCGAGAAGGGCGCGCGCGGCATCACCGCCTTCATCGTCGACACCGACCGCGCCGGCTTCGGCCGCGGCAAGACCGAACCCAAGCTCGGCATCCGCGCCTCGGCTACCTGCGAAATCGAGTTCGCCGACTACAAGGCCGAAGCCTCCGAGGTCATCGGCCAGGAAGGCGAGGGCTTCAAGATCGCCATGGGCGTGCTCGACGCCGGCCGCATCGGCATCGCCTCCCAGGCCGTCGGCCTGTCCCGTGCGGCGTACGAGGCGACGATCACCTACTCGCAGGAACGCAAGGCCTTCGGCCAGTCCATCGGCAGCTTCCAGATGACCCAGGCCAAGATCGCGGACATGAAGTGCAAGCTCGATGCTTCGCACCTGCTGACCCTGCGCGCGGCCTGGGCCAAGCAGCAGGCGCAGGAGCACGGCGGCCGCTTCTCGACCGAGGCCGCGGTGGCCAAGCTCACCGCGTCGGAAGCCGCAATGTGGATCACCCACCAGGCGGTACAGATCCATGGCGGCATGGGTTATTCCAAGGAAATGCCGCTGGAACGCTATTTCCGCGACGCCAAGATCACCGAGATCTACGAGGGCACGAGCGAAATCCAGCGCATGGTGATTGCGCGCAATGAGACAGGGTTGCGCTGAGAAGTCAGGAAACAGGGAAGGGGAGCGAGAAACGAGTAGTGTTGCCGCGCAAGACCTGCTCGCTCATTCCTCACTCCTTTTCCCTTCTGTTCTGGCTCCGCACATGGAGTAGCAGGAAACAGGGAAAGAGGAGCGAGAAACGAGTAGTGTTGCCGCGCAGGACCTGCTCGCTCATTACTCACTCCTTTCCCCTATTTTTCCGACTCCCCACATGCCTCCCGTCACTTCGGTTTCGCCGCGCGAAGGCGCTTTCCTGCTGGCCGTGGTCGGCCTCGTGCTGCTCTGGTCGGGCTGGGCGCCGCACGACAGGCTGACCTGGTTCATGGAGATCGCCTGGGTGCTGGCCGCGATCCCGCTGCTGCTGGCGACGCGCCCGCGGTTTCCGCTGACGCGTTTGCTGTACTGGCTGATCGCGATCCATTGCGTGATCCTGATCTATGGCGGCAAGTACACCTATGCGCTGACGCCGCTCGGCGATCTGTGGCGCGAGTGGTTCGGCCTCGTGCGCAACAACTACGACCGGCTCGGGCACTTCGCCCAGGGCTTCATCCCGGCCATCCTCGCGCGCGAGCTACTGCTGCGCCGCACGCCGCTCGTGCGGGGCGGCTGGCTGTTCTACCTGGTCTGCGCGGTAGCCTTGAGTTTCAGCGCGTTCTTCGAGTTCATCGAATGGTGGGCGGCGCTGATCATGGGCGGCTCGGCGGATGCTTACCTCGCCACGCAAGGGGATATCTGGGATACGCAGTGGGACATGTTCTGCGCGCTCTGCGGCGCGATCCTGGCGCAGCTGCTGCTGTCGCGTGTGCATGACCGGCAGCTCGGCCTGCGCTGAACAATTGCCTGTGGATTTGAACGAAAAACGGCCGCCAAAGAGCGGCCGTTTTTCGTGAGATCCGGTGCCTGGCCTGGGGCCGCGGCGCCGGATGTGCTTTGACTTACCCCTACGGCTCGAAGCCGTCGGCGTAGATGATGTCGCTGGGACCGCTCTGGCAGCTCTGCACCTTGATGTCGTCCACGTACCAGCCGTGCGGAGTCAGGCCCTGCGAGCCGTCGGTCGAGACGCGGAAGCGAAAGCGCACGGTCTGTCCGGCATAGCTGTCGAGGTCGACGATCGACTTCTTGTAGGCGCGCGTGCCGCACCAGACCTGCAACCCGTTGGCCGGACCGTCGTTGGCCGCGCCGGTATACGGATCGGTCAGCAGTTGGGCGCCGGGGACCTGTGTCCAGCTCGTGCCGCCGTTCGTGGAGACTTCGAGCAGGCCGCCGTCCCAGCAGCCGCCGGCGGAGCGCGGCTCGAGATTCAGGTCGCTCTGGAAGCTCAGCGTCAGCGGGCTTTCGCCGCTCGGCAATACGATGGCCGGCGATACGAGGCGCTGGTCGGAGGTCGTCGCGACGTCGGTCGCGAGCCATGCCTTGGTCGGCGAGGACGGACGCGCCGTGCTGACGGCCCAGGTCTGGCTGCCGGTTCCGGCGCTCGTGGTCCAGCCGCTGACATCGCCTTCAACGGTGTCGTTGAACACGAGGTTCGCAGTCTGGTCTTCGTCGCAGCCGCCGGGGACATTGGCCGTCTTGAAGGTGAACACCGCCGAGTTGGCGCCTGCGCCGCAGGTGTTGTTCGCACGTGCGCGCCAGTGGTACGTGGTCAGCGACTGCAGGCCGCTCGCGTTCCAGTTGGTCTGGGTCAGGTTGGACTGGCTCGCGACGATGTTCGCGAACGCGGCATCGGTGGCGACTTCGACGGTATAGGACGATGCGCCGGCGATCGCGGCCCAGCTCAGGTTGACCGGATTCAGCGCGTTGACGCCGGTGGCACCATCGACCGGTGCGGTCAGCGCCGGACCGGTAGGCGTGCCGACGGCGATCGACAGCTGCGCCGCCGCACTATGGCCGGAGCTGCCCGTGGCGGCGCCGTCGATCGTCAGCGTGCTCGTGCTGCTGGCGGCCGCGCCGGTGGTGTCGACGGTGACGGTCGCCGGACTGCCCGGCGTCACCGGATTCGGCGAGAAGCTGACCGCGGTGCCGGCCGGATTGCCGCTCGCACTGAGCGTGACGGCATTGGTGAAGCCGAGATCGCTGACGGTGTCGAGGTTGAACACCGCAGGCGCCGGCGCGCAGACCGCGAGCGGCGAGTTGGTGACGTTCATGCGGAAGTCCGGTGCATCGCCCGAGCACACCGGGCGCGTACCGCAAGCGATGCCATGGGCATTCATCGCGTCCCAGATGCGGCAGGCATTCGGCGTGCCGTTGGCGAGGTTGCCGTCATCGTCGTCAGCAGGCAGGAATACCGTGTACCAGTTCGTCGCGGCGCAGCCATCGACCGACGCATTGACATTGCAGGTGCCGCCGGAGGCGACGCGATAGGCGCTCTTGGACGGAGTCAGGCTCGCGTACCAGATGCGGTCCATCTTGCCCCAACCGCTGGCGCCGAAGCGCGCGATCAGCGCCTGGGTCAGATCCCAGTTCGCGCCGCTGGCGATATAGCTTTCGCAGTGGCCTTCGTAGCCCATCGGGCCGCGATAGACCTGGCCGGTCGGCGTGGTGTACGGACAGGCGTAGCGATCGCAATTGATGCCGGCGTCGTTGGCGAGGTTGGCCGGGCTGGCGCGTTTGGCGGCGGGCGCGGACACGCCGAAGTCACCGACATCGCGCACGCCGGTGCAGCCGACGCAGTTGGCACAGTTCTGCGTCGGGATGAAATTCTGGCCGATGCAGGAATCACGCGTTTCCAGGAAGGCGAACGTATCGCCGACCGCCTCGCCGGACCCGTTCTCGCTGGCCGAGCCGCCCGAGTTGGTGTCCATGCCATGGCCCCACTCATGCAGGAACACGGCGGCGATCTCGCCGGTATTGGAGCAGATCGTGGCCGGATTGCTCGCGCTCGGGCCGGACTTGTAGAAGTTCAGCGTGCTGCCGTTCCACGACGCGTTGCAGGTGTTGTTGACGTTCATGTTCGCCGTCACCTTGCCCTGCAGCCAGGTGTTCGACGGGAAGAACGTGCGCGCCTTTTCGTTGATGCGGCTCAGGTGATAGAAGCCCGAGCGCGACGCATGCGTGTTGCCCGCGCCGCCGACGCCCGGCGTGACGCAGTCGGTGCCGCTGCTGCTGCCGAACGCGAGGTTGCCGTCGGTGGCGTTGGACAGCGAGATCGAACCGCAGGTATCGGACATGCGGAAGTACTTGCCGTCGAGCGTCGCCGTCGCGGTGCCGCCGGAATAGTCGTAGATGCCGAGCGTGTCAGTGACCTTGGCAGTGCTGTTGGTCACCGCGACGAACGGCAGCGGGACGACGACTTCGGTGTCACTGTTAGTGGTGGGATAGATGCCGCCGGTGACGGTCGCATTGACATTGACGGTGAGGTCGCGCGCGTCGAGCACATGGCCGTCGCGGGCATCGACCAGCACTTGCCAGGTCGCGCCGTCGTCCTTGATGCGGAACACGTAGCGCCAGGCCAGCACGTGCTGGTAGCCGTAGCCGCGCGCGCCCGAATAGCGCTCGCCGAGGTTGTCGCCCGCGGGAAGGCTCGGGTAGATGCGCAGCTCGCCCTGCTGCACGAACTCGTCGACCTTGGCGTCGCGGCCGAAGCCGAGCTGGGTCCAGGCGCCCTTGAACGCCTCGTCGCGGCCGATCCCGGGCTGTGCGCTGATCGCGACATCGGCGACGCGCTCGGCGCCGAACTGGACGATGTTGCCCTGGGCGACGCGGACGTAGACGAACGCCCCATCGACGCGCACGCCCTGATGGTACTGGCCGAACTCGATGAACCACACCGGGCGGTCGCCACCGGCCTGCACGCTGCGCTCAGCGTCGAGCCGCAGTTCGAGGCTGTCGGCCTGCAGCAGCTGCGGCACGGTGTCGATGAACTCGCGCGCCTTGGCGGCGACCGTGCCGAGATTCATGTCCGCTTCGTGGGCGAAGCCGAATTGCTGCGGCGACAGCGCGTTGCCGCGCCCCGGAATCAGCGCGATGCCACTGCCCTGGACGACGTTGGCGCGATCACCGCGTTCGTCCCAGCGCAGTTCCCAGCTGCCGCCGTAGCGCTGCTGGAACGGCGCCATACGTCCGCTCAACAGCACGTCGCGCTGCGCGTCGAGCGCGAGCGAGGGCAGCGCATCCAGTGTGGGTTCGGAAAACAGGCGGGCCGGCTGCTTGCTGCCTTGTACTTTGAGGCCGCCTTCGGCGACAGGCTGTATGGCCTGGGCAGACGGCATGCCGAGCAATAGCGTCAGCAGCCCTGCAAGGGCCGCGGTTCGGACTGGGTGGTACATCGGATCGGTTTCCTCGGCGAGCGGAATGGGCGTCGAACGACGTCGCCTGCCGCGCTGGGCGTGCACGCGCGCTTCCTTGTCCGGCAGTTGCCTGCCGCGAGCGGGTGGACACGGAGCCGGTAGCTGACGGTCGCGCACAGGCGCCCCGCGCCCGCATTGCGGCGTGGAACGCTGAGACGAGATTCCCCAATCCCCTGTCGTGCGCCGAGCGCCCGACCCCGCCGGCACCTCGTCTCCTGACCGCTATGAGGCGCCGCGTCGTCAAGTATGCCTGTCATTGGGCATGAGTGGATCGGACCGCGGGCGGAGCGACGGCCGGGACGCACAGAGATGTGGTCGACACGGCGGCAGTGTCGCGGTACGGAAAATAAGATACTTAAATATCTGTATACCAAGGATGACGCGCTTGCCGGGTTCAGCTAGGTACGAAAAGGTGTGCCGGCTATCAGCGGCCTTCCCTTAACCGTCGAAGTCTTGTGCAAGCTCTCGACCCTGCCTAGGTTCGGGCGAATCACTGCTTAGGGGGCCGTGCATGCAAAGCGTTGGAAGACGCGTCGCGACGACCGTCGCAGTGCTGTTGTGCGCGATGGCTGCAGTACACGAACAGAAATTCTCGATTCCCTGCGAGCACGGGGGCGATCGCCTGGACGCCGGCGCGGGCCCAGGTCGGTATGCACG
>NZ_JAVTWC010000011.1:0-19889 GCF_032229445.1 Tahibacter sp. | reverse complement strand
TCGCGAGTCGGCTACGGGGTCGATCGTCGGCACAACCTGTGCCGACGCCGAACTCGCGCGTTGTGCGGGCTGATCCCTCCATGCCTCGCCGCGGCTTATGGGGCCCCGGGTAAAGCGGCGCGCATCCATGCGCGCAGAAGCAAAAGCAAAATCACGGCAACGGCGACGGCAGTCGACTGACCTGGCGGCTGGCTACTGCCGCTGTTTGCCGCGCGGCGTGCGTGTCATTCGGCTACCGCGCGCGAGAACACCGGTGCGCTCGTGCCGCGCAGTTCGACGCGTGAGATGGCCCAGTGGGCGTCGTTTGCGGCGAAGGTGCTGAGCACGCGCGTGCGCAGGCGCAGTTGCACGGTGCGGCCGGCGACGCTGCTGCTGAAACGCAGGGTGTCGTCGCGCCAGCCGGTGGAGATGCCGCTGTAGTTGGCGGTGCCGCTGGCGAGGAAGGGCGTGGCGTCCTGCCACGTGCCGTCGTCGAGGCGGATTTCCAGTTTTCCATAACCGGGCTGCGTCGGCGAGCGGTCGAAGTCGTAGTCGTGACGCAGCAGCAGTTCCAGCGGGGCGGACGCGGATGCGGTGAAGGGGCGGGTTGCGAGCCAGGTGTTGAGGCCGAGCTGCGGATCGCTCATCAGGTAGCTCCAGCTGCCGTTGTAGCGGCGGCGCTGCCAGTCGAGCACGTCGGCCAGCGCATCGCCCTCGGCGCCCAGACAGATGTTCACGGCGCAGCCGTGCGGATAGTCGTCGAAGCCGCGGATCCAGTCCTGTGCGAACGTGGCGGCATGGGCGATGTTGTCGACGTTGCGGTCGCGCGGCAGGTCGATGTTCACGTCGAATGCCGTGCTGCTCAGCGCAAACGCTTCCGGATGGTCCGTATCCCAGGCGAAGGCCTGTACCGGCAGGGTGAGCGGACCGCGGCTGCTGCGCACGCGGAACGGCAGTACGACGTCGATGGATTCATCAGGCGCGAGCGTGATCCGATCGACGTACACGCGTTCGGGCAGGTCGTAGAAACCCGGGATCGGCGGCACGGCCAGCGTGATCCGGTCGAGCGCGGAAAAGCCGGTATTGCGCAGTGTGACGACGAGGCTGCCCGGTTCGTTGCGATCAAGCACGCCATCGCCGTCGCCGCCATCTTCGCGCAGGCGCACCTCGATCACGTCGAGCGCGCGCTCCAGGTCGCGGAAGCTCTCGCGTACGCCGCGCAGGCTGTAGGAGTCGCGTGGCGGCGATACGGCGCCGGCGCCCATGCCGCGTTCGGCGAAGCCGCTGCGGCAGCGGCGATAGTCTGCTTCGCTGTCAGCGCGGATTGCGAACAGCACCGCGTTGCGCGCCTCGGTATAGGTCGCGTCGAGCGGGAACAGCTGCTGCCCGGCAACGAGCCAGCCGAGGAATTCGCGCTGGCGCGCGTCGAACTGCGCCGAGGGCGAGGCCGCGAGCAGGTTGCGTGCGCATTGCCACAGGGCGCTGGTCCAGATTTCGCCGGCGGTGTGGATTTCCGCATTGACCAGCGAGCGTGCCTTCCAGTCGAACGGTCGGCTGCCGGCCGGCACCGGATTGTCCTGGCTGATGTGGCGGAAGGTCAGCGGATTGCGCTGCCGGTCGCTGGAATACGGGTAGCGCCGGATGCCGTGGTAGTAGCTGTTATCGGGATTGGTCGGCGAACCGGCGACAGGCAGGTTATCGCCGCCGAAGTCGTAGTCGAGGTTCATGTACGCACCGACCGCATAGGCGCCGGAGAACTCCGGCTTGCCGGCCATCGCATGGCGATCCTGTTCGCGTACGGTCACGAACAGGCCGACGAAATCGGCCATGCCTTCGTTCAATGCACCGGGCTGGCCGTAATAGCCCGATACGGTCAGGCGGCCAAACATGGTGTGCGCCCATTCGTGCGCGAGCACGCCGAGGTCGAATCCGCTGACATCGCGCGCGCTGCGGCTGCGCAGGTTGAATCCCAGCGACAGCGCCGGGCTTTCGCCGTCGGTCGGCGCATAGGTAAAGGTGGAAGTGTAGGCCGCATGCACGAGCAGTGGATCGCCGGCGATGCCGCCGCGGCCATAGTTGTCGGTCTGACTGTTGCCGGCGACCTCGTCATAGCCGACACCGTAGAACAGATCATGCAGCCAGTTCGTCGCGTAGAAGCCCTGCACGATCTTGGCGTTGAGGTTTTCGTCGTCGGCCGGGATCGGTGCGAGTGCGTCGTTGCACTGGTTGTAGTCCGACAGCGTCGCGTCGACGTCGTAGGCATAGTCGAAGCGGCGCGGCCCGTTGGTGCGCGCGCGGAAATCGCCGTCGCCGCCGTTGAAGCCGGGACCCCACGCTTCGTAGCCGCATTCGCCGTCGACCACGTTCTCGGCGTTGAAGAACGCATCGACATTGTTGCCGCGTGTTTCAGTCGCATCGTCGGCGAGCCAGGGATCGCCGGTGCCGGCGTCGGTCAGGCTCAGCAGCGGCATCGGCGCGGGCACCGAAGGCTGGTAGGCATCGGGAATGCCGGTCGGGTGCGGATTGGTATAGCCGTAGGGATCGACATAGGGCAGGCCGCTGGCGTTGGCGAAGACGCGGTAGGTGAACGGCTGCAGGTCGTGGATCTGGCTTTGCTGGCGCAGGATGCGGCCATCTTCGGCCGAAACGACGAACGCCAGCGCAGTCGGCCGCGCTTCGCCTTTGCGGGTGCCGATGACTTCGGCGTAGTAGGCGGCGATCAGCCGTTCGGAGGCGGGATACCAGACTGGCTTGATGCGTGCCGGGCGCAGCGCGCGGAACGTGTCCGACGCGTCCAGCGTGATGCGCAGATAGTCGCCGTCGGCGCGCTTGGCGCTGTCGTGCTGCACGCTGGCATCGAGCGACAGATGTCTCAATGCGCGCTGCAATGCCTGTGTGGCATCCAGCGCAAAGTTCGGTAGCGCGGCGCTCGTACCCTTGTTGCTGAGACTTCCGCCCGCGACGCGCGCTTCGCCCTGCGCATCGCGCAGGATGGTCAGGCGTGCGCCGAATACCTCAATGCCGCCAATGCGCTGACTGAATTGCTCGACGCGGCGGTTGCCGCGGCTGCGGCGCAGTTGCGATGTGGACAGTTGCGGATAGTGCTGCGCCAGCAGCGGAGCAGTGACGTCGCCGCGCTTGGCTTCCTGCGGCAGCGCGTCGAGCCAGTCGAGACGGCGCTGCAGGGATGCCGTTTCGGTGGGCGTCTGCGTGACGGACTGGGCGAACGCGAACGACGAGGCGAGCAGGCCGCTGGCGGCCAGAAACCACAATGAGGCGTAGTGCACGAGGGTACTCCGACGAATGACGGCGCTGGCGAGCGTAGCAATCGCGACTTATCTACGCAAGCCTTCGTACGTAATGAAGGATAGTTGTTGCGATGCCGCAGAGAATTGCCTCGTGCAGTGCTTATACGGCGTCTTTCGTATTTTGTTGCGTTAGTGCAGAATCGCCGGGCCGCGCGGACCGCGGCGCATCCATTTCACTGGCCCTGCGCGCGCGCTGCAGCGCGTGTGCGGCCTCCAGATCGGGAGTCGCAATGGTCACTCGGCGCGAAGTGTTGATCGGTGCAGGGCTGGCGGGGCTGCATCTGGCCGCGGGCCAGGCGGCGGAACCACCGGCGAGGAAATCCACCGCGAATCCGGCGTCGCCGACGCCGGCCTGGCCGCCGTACCGAAATACCTTCGCCATCGATGGTGCCTCGGGCTTTGGCTTCATCTATACCGAAGGCGACGCGGCAGCGACGGCGAAGGAACTCGAGGCGCAGCGCGCTGCCGGTGTCGGCGCCGTGCTGACCACCGCCGCGCCGCAGGGCCGCTTCTGGCTCGACGACGATGCGTTCGAGCGTGCCAGGAAGACGGTCGGTCAGTGGCATGCCATTGCCCAGCGTCATCCGGAGCATCTCTACATCGTGCGCGACGGCGCTGATCTGACTGTCGAGCGCCGCGGCGAGCGCACCGGCGTCATCCTGGGTTTTCAGGGCACCGAGCCGCTGGGCGAGGATGTCGGTCGCGTGCAGTTGTTCCGCGACCTCGGCGTGCGTGTGATCCAGCTGACCCACAACCGCCGCAACCTGGTCGGCGACGGCTGCACCGAACCCGGCAACGCCGGCCTGAGCAACTACGGGCATGCGGTGATCGCAACGCTCAACGAAAAGAAGATCGTCGTCGATCTCGCCCACGGAGCGCCGCGCACGGTCAGCGAAGGCATCGCCGCGTGCAAGGCGCCGATGCTGATCAGCCACACCGGCTGCCGCGCGCTGGCGGATCTGCCGCGCAACGTGCACGACGCGGAACTGCGTGCGATGGCGAAGCGCGGCGGCGTCGCCGGCATGATCTTCTGGCCCTACCTGCGCACCGACACGCAGCCCATGGCCGTCGACGTGATCCGGCACATCGAGCATGCGCTCAAGGTCTGCGGCGAGGACCACGTCGGCATCGGCACCGACATCGGCGTCGCGCCGATCGAGCGCACGCCGGCCTTCGAGAAGGACAATCGGGAATTCATGAAGGGCATGGTGGAGGACGGCATCTTCGAGAAAGGCCGGCCGGCCGACCTGTATACCTTCATACCCGACCTCAACATGGCCAACCGCTTCGAGGTGCTCGCCGGCATGCTCTCGCAGCGCGGCCATCCCGACGCGCGCATCGCCAAGATCCTCGGCGGCAACTTCGCGCGCGTCATGACCGAGGTGTGGGGCTGAGGCAGCCACGCCGAGGTTGCGGCCCTCTTTGCGAAATGCCCGATGATCCCTGCGCGTGCTTGACGTGCGTTTAATCGGCGCTCGCCGACACTGCGCGCCGTGATGGTCCGGAACGCGGCAGATGGATGATTCCCCTCGGCCCCGCCTGGCGCCGGGCCTCCCGCTGGCCGAGCGTACCGCGCAGCGACTCTCGCACCTGCGCCTTGCGCCGTTGCGCAGCCTGCGCGCGCTGGCGGATCCGCATCGGGCCGCGCAGCGGACCGTGCGACTGATCAGCGCCATGCTCGGTGGCGCGCCGGTGCGCTGCACGGTGACGGCGTCCGGCTATCGCGTCGAGCGCGGGCAGATCGATGGGGCGGTCGCTGCGTCCCTGCCGCTGCAGGTGGTGCCCCTGCAATGGGAGCAGCACTGCTTCGGTAGCGTCGAGCTGTGGAGCGAACCCGCGCGCTGGGAGCAGGCGCGGTCGATAGTCGCCGGGCTGGTCGATTCGCTGGCGCTGCTGCTGGCGGTGCACGGTCCGGCGCCGTCCGCGCATGCGCTGCGCGGCATCGTGCTGACGCCTGAGCGGCTGCACGATCTGAACAATGTCGCTAATGCGATAACGCTGCAGGTCGGCGTGATTCAGGCGATGCTGCAGCGCGGCCGCAGCGCCGATGCCGCCCAGTTTGCCGAGCGGTGTGTCGCACAGTCGCAACGGCTGATCGCGCTGCTGGTCTCGTTGCGCACCGATTGACGCAGGCTGTCGCCGCGCTCATCGCGTCCGCTGCACTGCTGCACCTCGTGCACGTGTCCGAACGCGGGACCTGACGGGCGTGGCCATGCAAGCTGCATGCGGTACCCGCGTTTTCGGTCGAATCGCGGTCCGGCCCGACAGGGTTTCGCGTCGTGACGCCCTGCGGCGCGACGGCACGCATCGTGCTCTCCCTGTTCAGCCACTTCGGCTCGCACACCCAGGAGATTCCCCATGCGTAAGACCACCCCTGTGCTCGCCATCGCGATCGCCTCGCTATTCGCCGCCGCTCCGCTGTTCGCCGCACCGAACGACGACAAGCTGAGCCGTGACGAAACACCGACCGGCGAGCACATCCCCGTGTTCAACCAGATCGACAACGACGGCAACGGCATGCTCGACAAGGACGAATTCAGTCGCGGTACCACGACGCAGAACGTGACCATGGCCCAGGTCGACACGAACGGCGACGGCAAGGTCTCGCGCAGTGAATGGGATGAGCACAAGCAGTTCAAGAAGCAGCAGCGCTACCCGTAAGCCCGTCGTTCGCGATGGCGAACGCACCTTCATGAACGACGACGGCGCCTTCACGGCGCCGTCGTCGTATCCACCAGCGAGACTTACCGCCCGCGCAACAGGTCCAGCACCTCATGACATGCCCCCATGGTGTGGTAGTCGGTCTTGCCCGCCGGACTTTTCTCGTTGCCATATTTGCGGTTGCGGCGATCGAGGATGCGATACCAGGCGCCGTGCTCGTGGTCGATGAAGTGATCCCAGGCGTAGCGCCACAGGCGTTCGTACCAGTCCCAGTAGCGCGCATCGCCGGTGCTCTGCGCGAGGCGCGAGGCGGCGGCAAGCGCTTCGGCCTGGACCCAGAAATATTTGTCATCGTCGCAGACCGTGCCGTCCGGCGCGAAGCCGTAGCACAGCCCTCCGTGGGCGTCGTCCCAGGCGCGTTCCACGGCGCGATCGAACAGATGCTGCGCCGTCGTCGCGAGCCACGCCGGTGCGTCGCCGCGGCGGCGGAGATGGCGGTCCAGCGTCAACAGCAGCTTGCTCCATTCGGTCTGGTGGCCGGGCTGGAAGCCCCAGGGGCGGAACAGGTGCCGGGGATCGTCGCGGTGATAGTCCCAGTCGACGTTCCAGTGCGCGTCGTAGTGTTCCCAGACCAGACCACCAGCGAGCGCGGCCTGGCGCCGCGTGAGGTTGTCGGCGAGCAGCAGCGCGCGATCGAGATAGCGCGTGTCGTCGCTGGCCTCGAACGCGGTGAGCATCGCTTCGCAGGCATGCATGTTCGCGTTCTGGCCGCGGTAGGGGGCGAAATTCCACTGCGCATCGGCTTCGTCGCGATAGAGGCCGTACTGCGCATCCCAGCAGCGCGACTCGAGCAGGTCCCAGGTTTCTGCGAGCCATGGGCCGGCCTGGGTGATGCCGGCCTGCACGGCTTTGGCATAGGCGAGCAGGACGAAGGCCAGGCCGTAGGCGTGGTTGGTGCGGTCTTCCGGCTGGCCGTCGCGCAGGGTCCATGCATAGCCGCCGCTCGCGGGGTCACGATGTGCGCCGCGCAGGTAGTCCAGGCCGTGGCGTGCCAGGGCGAGGAACTCGGCATTGTCGAATTCGCGCGCTGCCATCGCATAGTTGAAGACGAAGCGCGTACTGCTGACGAGGTGGCGTTGGCTGCGCTCGTAGACGCTGCCGTCATCGCGGAAATAGTGGAAAAAGCCACCGGTCGGGTCGATCGCGCGCGGATGATAGAACGCCATCGTCTGGGCAATGTGCGCGCGCAGGAAGGCGGGGCTGCGGAAATCCGGGTAAGGCGGTGTCATGGGGCTCCCTGCAGCAAGGCGTCGATATCGGCCGGGTCCGGCATCGCGGCGAAGGCACCGTGGCGCGTGACGGCGACGGCGCCTGCGGCGGCGGCACGGCGCAGCGTCGCGCGCATCGCGTCGCGCTGGGCGAGAAAGTCGCCGAGCGATGCGGCATCGATGGCGCGCGCGCGCAGGCCGGCGAGCAGCGCGCCGACGAAGGCATCGCCGGCCGCGGTGGTATCGATCGCCGTCACGCGGAACGGGTCGATCTCGCCCTGCGCGTCGCGCGTATGCCAGCGCAGCGGCGCGGCGCCGTCGGTGATGACGAGCCAGCGCGCGCGGCCGCGCCACAGGCGCTCGAGCACGGCCGCCGCGCCGCCCAGCGGGGCGGCGAGGTGGTCGAGTTCATTGCGCGCGAGCTTGACGATGTCGGCTTCGGCCAGCGCCGCCCACAGGCGCGGATGCGGATCGACATCCGCTGGCCACAGCGCCGGACGAAGATTCAGATCGAGGCTGATCAGCGCGCCGGCCGCTCGCGCGCGGCGCATGCCGGCCAGCGTCGTGGCAGCGATGTCGGTTTCGGTCAGGCTGTTGGAGCAGACATGCCAGATCGCGGCGTCGAAAGCGTCTTCGCTGAAGTGCTGCGGGCGAAACAGCAGGTCCGCCGCGGGCGGCCGGTAGAAGCTGAAGCTTCGCTCGCCGACTGCGTCGAGCGCGACGAAGGCCAGCGCGGTTTTCGCCTGCGCCGTGCGCACGACATGCTGTGTGCCGACGCCGGCGTCGACGAGGCTGCGCAGCAGGAAATCGCCGAACAGGTCTTCGCCGAGCATGCCGATGAACTGCGTTTCGGCGCCCAGCCGTGCGGCGGCGACGGCGACATTCGCCGGCGCGCCGCCTGCGAACTGCAGGAACGCGCGCGGTGCCGGCGGCATTTCCGGCTGGGCGAGGAGATCGATCAGCGCTTCGCCGAAGCAGGCGATGGGTTTCATGACGCAAGTTCAGGCGTCGTGCGCCGGTTCTGCAAGCCGTACCAGACCAGGTAGCCGTAGCACAGCAGCGGCAGCGCGAACGCGCGTTGCGGCCCGACGCGGTCGGCGAGCATGCCCATCAGCAGCGGAACGATGGCGCCGCCGACGATGGCCATGACCAGCACACTCGAACCGCGCGCGGTCAGCGGGCCCAGGCCGCGAATGCCGAGCGTGAACAGGGTAGGGAACATCACCGAATTGAACAGGCCGATCGCGACGACGCTGATCACCGCGAAGGTTCCGCTGCCCGCCATCGTCGCGAGCAGCAGCAGCGCGGCGATCGCCGCGAACAGCGCGAGCAGCCGCGGCGGTTCGACATGGCGCAGCAGCGCGGCGCCGGCGAAGCGGCCGAGCATGGCGCCGCCCCAGTAGTACGACACATAGTTGGCTGCGCTGGACTCGCTGAGGTTGCCGATCTGCGGCAGGCTCAGATAGTTGATCAGGAAACTCCCGATCGCGACTTCAGCACCGACGTAGAGAAAGATGCCCACCGCGGCGAGGCGCAGCGAGCGATGCCGCAATGCGTCGGCAACGGTGTGCGTGTCCGTGCTGCTGCCATGCCCGGCGCCAGCCAGTTGCGGCAGACGAAACAGGTAGACGAATGCCGCGAGCGCGAACAGGGCGAGGGCCAGACCCAGGTACGGCCATTGCACCGCCGCAGCCTGCGCATCGCGATAGACGGCCAGCTCCGCCGGTGTGAGTCGCGCCAGCGCATCGGCGCCGAGCACGGCGACCGAGAGGATCAGCAGTCCGCCGATGGCCGGGCCGATGGTATGGCCGAGCGAATTCAGCGCCTGCGCCAGGGTCAGGCGGCTCGAGGCGCGTGCCTCGCCGCCTAGCAGGCTGACGTAGGGATTGGCGGCGACCTGCAACAGGGTGATGCCGCTCGCGAGCACGAACAGCGCGGCGAGGAACAGGCCGTAGGACTGGACCTGCGCCGCGGGCAGGAACAGCAGCGCGCCGATACCGGCGACGACGAGGCCGAGCACGATGCCGCGCTTGTAGCCGAGCCGGTCGACGATGCGGCCGGCCGGCATCGACATGACGAAATAGGCGCCGAAGAACGCGAACTGGATCAGCATCGAGCGCGTGTAGTCCAGATCGAACACGCTCTTGAAATGCGGGATCAGCACGTCGTTGAGACTGGTCAGGAAACCCCACAGGAAGAAGATCGTCGTGGTCACGGCCAGCGCCACGCCGTAGTGCGGCGCGGGGACGGAACCGGTTTCGGTGGCAGCGTTCATGGGCGGTCCGGTGCGCACGTGCTCGCGCGCTCGATCAGGCGCACGGGCACGACAGTGTGGTGGGGTGGCTGCGCCGTGTGCTGCAGGCGGGCGAGAACGAGGTCGGCGGCCTGGCGTCCGCGCGCGCGCGGATCGGCCGCGAGCGTGGTCAGCGGCGGCAGGCTCACGGCGGCCTCGGGAATGTCGTCGAAGCCGGTCACGGCGAAATCCACGCCAGCGCGGCGGCCACAGCGCGCGAGACCCAGCATCAGGCCCAGCGCGACCGCATCGTTGTAGCAGACCGCCGCGGTCGGCGCGGGGTCGCGCAGGAACAGCGCGCCGGTCTGCGCCGCGGCTTCGAGTCGGGTCGGCGCGGTTTCGACGAGCCAGTGCGGCTGTGGCGATAGCCCGGCCGCCTGCAATGCGGCGAGATAACCGTCGCGACGCTGGCGGCAGGAGCTCGACGCCGCGTGGCCGCCGAAGAACGCGATGCGCGTGTGGCCGAGCGCGATGAGATGCGCCGTGGCCTGCTGCGCGCCGTCGGCATTGTCCAGGCGCAGGTAGTCCGCGTCGGCGCCGTCGAGTTCGCGATTGAACACGAGCAGCGGCGACTGCGTGCCGACTGCGAGACGCACGCGCGCGCCGTCGCTGCCTTCCGCCGGCGACAGGATCACGCCGGCGGGATCGTGCTCCCGCAGCGACTGCAATACCGCGTGCTGGCGTTCGACCGATTCGCCGGTGCTGCCGAGCAGCGTGACATAGCCGGCCAGCGCCAGCGCCTCGTCGACGCCGGCCGCAAATTCGGCGAAGAAAGGATTCGCGAGATCGTTGATGACGAGCGCGATGCTGCTGGAGCGGCGCGAGCGCAGGTTGGCGGCGGAGCGGTTGTAGACATAGCCCAGGCGCTTGAACTCCGCCTCGACGCGCGCGCGCGTCACGGGGCTGACGAGCGGACTGCGCCGCAGCACCAGCGAGACCGTCGCGCGCGACACGCCGCAGCCGGCAGCGACATCGGCGAGCGTGATCTTGCGCGGGGCGGAATGGCGCGAGTTTGGCATGGATTTGGATCGATCTAAATTCCGGTCACTCTGCCACGGTCACGCGAGCCAGCGCATTCTGCGGCGCAGCAAGCCAGAAGCGGCGACACATGCTAGCGTCCCGCTTCAGCTCGATTTAGACCGATCCAAACTGTCCGGGAGCGCCTCATGCCTCGTTGTCTGCACTGGTTTGCCGGCGTGCTGCCGGGTCTGCTCGCGCTGGGCGCCGCGGTCGCGGCCGACCCGCGCGCGAATGCCTATTCAGCGGTGGACCCGTTCATCGGCACCGGTGGCGAAGGCCACACGTTTCCGGGCGCGGTCGTGCCGTTCGGCATGGTGCAGCTCAGTCCCGACACGCAGATCAGGGAGCGCAAGCAGGCCTACGGCTGGGCCGCCGGCTATCGCTACGACGACGACAGCATCGTCGGCTTCTCGCATACGCACTTTTCCGGCACCGGGCATTCGGATCTCGGCGATTTCCTCGTCATGCCGATCGCCGGCGAGGTGCGTCTTGAACCCGGCGACAGCGCCAGCCCCGGCAGCGGCTATCGCTCGCGCTTCCGCCACGACACGGAGAAGGCCGAGCCGGGTTACTACGCGGTAGCTCTCGACGACTACGGCATAGCGGCCGAGTTGACCGCGGGGCAGCGCATCGGTGTGCACCGTTACCGCTTTCCGGCCGGCAAGCCCGCGCACCTGCTCATCGATATGCGCACCAGCATGTACGACTATCCCGGCAAGGTGCTGTGGTCGCGTCTGCGCCTGCGCGCCGACGGCACGCTGACCGGCTTCCGCGAGACGCGTGGCTGGGCGCCCGGACGCCAGCTGTATTTCGCGCTGCGCGTTTCGCGGCCGCTGCAGGGTCATGCGTTCCACAACACCGAGAAAGATATTTATTACAAAGGCTTCGCGCCGCCGGCCGCGGACGATCCGGCGCGCCGCGCCGCGATCGAGGGTCGCGCGCTGGTCGGTGTGCTCAATCTCGGCCCCGATGCGGGCGAGGCGGTCGTCAAGGTCGCACTGTCGCCGGTCAGCGAAGACGGCGCGTTATCCAATCTCGACGCGGAAATGCCGGGCTGGGATTTCGACGCGGTGCGCACTGCTGCGCGCGAGCGCTGGACTCAGGCGCTGGCCGTGTTCGACATCGATGCCGACGCGGCCGGCCGCAAGGCCTTCTATACCGCGCTCTACCACACGCTGCAGGCACCGAGCCTGTTCATGGACAGCGACGGCCGCTACCGCGGCCCCGACCATGCCGTGCACAAGGCCGAGGGCTGGACCAACCTTTCCACGTTTTCACTCTGGGACACGTATCGCGCACAGCATCCGCTGCTGACCCTGATCCAGCCCGAGCAGTACAGCGCCGACGTGGTCAATTCGCTGCTCGCCGCGCGCCGCGCAAGTGCGCACGGCATCCTGCCGGTCTGGTCGTTCCACGGCCTGGAAACCTGGTGCATGATCGGTTATCACGCCGTGCCGGTGATCGCCGATGCCTACCTCAAGGGGATACGCGGCTTTCCGGCCGACGAGGCGCTCGAGGCCATGGTCGCGAGCGCGAACTACGGCCCGTACGGCGGCATCGCCGAGTACCGCAGGCTGGGCTACGTGCCGATCGACGTGATCGGCGAGGCAGCGTCGAAGACCCTGGAATACGCTTTCGACGACTGGACGATCGCGCGCATGGCCGCGCAGATGGGCCGCACCGACATAGCCGCGGAATTCGGCAAGCGCGCAGCGAACTGGCGCAACGCCTACGAGCCACGCAGCGGATTCTTGCGTGCGCGCAACAGCGACGGCTCCTGGCGCGAACCGTTCGATCCGTCGGCGAGCGGCTACGGTACCGACTACACCGAAGGCAATGCCTGGCAATACTCGTGGTATGTGCCGCAGGACATCGCTGGCCTGATCCGCCTGCACGGCGGTGACAGGGAATTCGTCGCGCGCATCGACCAGGTGTTCGACGCCGAGGTCGATCCCAAGCAGTTCGCACACATGGAAGACATCACCGGCCTGATCGGCTGGTACGCGCACGGCAACGAACCGAGCCACCACCTGGCCTATCTCTACGTCCACGCAGGCCAGCCGTGGCGAACGCAGGAACGGCTTGCGCAGATCATGCGCAGCCAGTACGCGCCGACGCCGCAGGGCCTCGTCGGCAACGACGACCTCGGCCAGATGTCGGCCTGGTACGTGTTCACCGCACTGGGCTTCTATCCGGTCGCGCCGGGCAGCAACGAATACGTGATTGGCCGGCCGTTCCTGCGCCGCGCTGCACTGACCCTGCCCAACGGCAAGGTGTTCACGGTGCGCGCCGACGCGCTCGACGAAACGCATACCTACGTCGGCAACGTCACGCTCGATGGCAAGCCGCTCGCGCGCAGCGTGATCACGCACGAGCAGATCCGGGCCGGCGGCGAACTGCGTTTCACGATGCAGGCGAAGCCGGACACGCGCTGGGGCACACGCAGGTCCGAGCGGCCGTATTCGATGTCGCGCTGAGGCGCGGCATCAGCCGCGCATCGCGCGAACCCGCACGCGCGCGACACTGGCCGCCGTGCGCTGCGTCAGTGCACGGCCCACGGTGCCTTGTCGAACTTGCCGACCAGATAGTCGATGAGTACCTGCACGCGCATCGGACGCAGGCGGCCCGGCGGTGTGACGACATGCAGTGCGATCGGCGGCGGCGACCAGTCCGGCAGCACGATCTCGAGCTTGCCGCTGCGCAGTTCACGCCAGACCAGGAACTCTGGCTGCAGCGCCAGGCCGAGGCCGGCGAGCAGCGCGGGGTTCAACGCTTCGGCATTGTTGACACGCAGCGGCGTGGTCAGGCTGATCGAGAAATCGCCGTGGCGCCGGTGCGCGAAGCGCCAGGCATTGCCCTGGCGCGAATGGGTATAGAACAGCGCTTCGTGATCGGCCAGGTCACGCGGATGCCGCGGCCGGCCTCGGCGTTCCAGATAGGCCGGTGCGCCGACCAGCAGCACGCGCACGCCGCAGAGCCTTCGCGCGAGCAGGCTGGAGTCGGCCAGCGCGGCGATGCGCAGCGCGAGATCGAAGCCGCCGCCGATCAGGTCGGCGAGGCCGTCGTCGAACGCGATCTCCAGCGAAACTTCGGGATAGCGCTTGAGGAATTCCGGCAGCAGCGGCGCGACATGTGCGATGCCGAACGACATCGGCACCGCCAGTCGCACCTGGCCGCGCGGACTGGCCGACTGGCTGGTGACTTCGGCCTCGACCGCCTCGCCCTCGGCGACGATGCGGCTGGCGCGTTCCAGCGCGCCCTGGCCGCTCTGGGTCAGCGACAGGCGCCGTGAGGTGCGGTGGAGCAGCGCGGTCTTGAGGCGGGTCTCCAGCCGCGTGATGGCCTTGGACACCGTGGCCTGGGACAGGCCGAGCAGTTCCGCGGTGCGCGCGAAAGAACCGGTTTCGGCGACCTTCGCGAAGATCGCCCAGGCTTCGAGGTCGGGGAGGGGCTGCATGTCGTTTTTGGAAAGGATCCGTTTCGATTCTTTCCATTCTAATCCGGATCGCCACGGCATAAGGTAGCGCCATCACCACTGATTCGGAGAACGCCATGATCGAACGCCGCCCATTCAACAGCCTCGGCGGAGCCAACCACGGCTGGCTCGACGCCAAGCACCATTTCTCGTTCGCGAGCTATCACGACGCGGCGCGCATGGGCTGGGGCGCACTGCGTGTCTGGAACGACGACGCCATCGCCGCGAACACCGGCTTCCCGCCGCACTCGCACGCCGACATGGAAATCATCACCTATGTGCGCGATGGCGCGATCACGCACCAGGACAACCTCGGCAACCTCGGCCGCACCGAGGCCGGCGACGTGCAGGTCATGAGCGCCGGCAGCGGCATCCAGCACGCCGAGTACAACCGCGAGAAGGAAACGACACGCATCTTCCAGATCTGGATCATTCCCGACAGCCGCGGCGGTGCGCCGACCTGGGGCAGCAAGCCATTCCCGAAAGGCGAGCGCAGCGGCCGTTTCGTGATCCTGGCCAGCGGTATCGCCGGCGACGACGACGCCCTGCCGATCCGCGCCGATGCGCGCGTGCTCGGCCTCACGCTGGCCGCGGGGCAGAGCGAGGACTATGCCATCGGCGACAACCGCTACGGCTATCTCGTGCCGGCGCGCGGCGCGGTCGAGGTCAATGGCGTGCGCATCGAGGCACGCGACGGCCTGTCCATCCGCAACGAGGCGAACCTGCGTATCGTGGCGCTGGAGGATGCGGAAGTCGTGCTGGTCGACACCGCGCCCTGAACGCCGGTGCATCCGCGACCCCCGGTCGCGGGTTGACCCCCGTGGGAACCCCGGGGCAGCCCGCTGCTCGCGGAGGGTCAGCCCTTGGCCAACATCGGCCAGTTGTTCGGTCAGCGATCACGGCGCGCGCTGACGCGCCAGATCGCGTTGCCGACGTCGTCGGCGACGAGCAGTGCGCCGGCCTTGTCGATCGCCACGCCGACCGGGCGTCCACGCGCCTGGCCGCGTTGGTCGAGAAAGCCGGTCAGCACGTCCTGCGGTTCGCCAGCGGGTGCGCCATTGGAAAACGGTATAAATACCACTTTGTATCCGCTTGGCGGTTTCCGGTTCCAGGAGCCGTGCTCGCCGATGAACATGCCGTCGGCGTAGCGCGCCGGCAGCCGGTTGCCGGCGGACCACACCAGGCCCAGCGCGGCCACATGCGCGCCGAGGGCGTAGTCGGGTGAAATCGCCTGCGCGACGAGTTCCGGCCGCGGCGGCTTCACGCGTTCGTCGACGTGCGCGCCGTAATAGCTGTACGGCCAGCCGTAGAAGCCGCCGTCGCGAACTGACGTGAGGTAGTCGGGCACGAGGTCCGAGCCGATTTCATCGCGCTCGTTGACGACGGTCCACAGCACGCGGGTTTCCGGAATCCAGGCCAGGCCGTTGGGATTGCGCAGGCCGCTCGCGAACACGCGATAGCGGCGCGCGGCGGGATCCACTTCGAGGATGGCGGCGCGATCCTTCTCCTTGTCGATGCCGTTCTCGGCCACGTTGCTGTTGGAACCCACCGTGACATAGAGGTGCCGGCCGTCGGGACTCGCGATCACGTTCTTGGTCCAGTGATGGTTGAGCGGTCCGGCCGGCAGCTCGACGATCGTCTCTGCGGTGCCGGTCAGCGCGGTCGCGCCCTCGGGATACGGATAGCGCAGCAGCGCGTCGGACGCCGCGACATAGAACGCATCGCCGACCAGTGCCATGCCGAAGGGCGAATTGACGTTGACCAGGAACGCGGTGCGCACTTCCGCCCGACCGTCGCCGTCGGCGTCGCGCAGCAGGGTAATGCGGTTCGCGCTCGGCACGGCTGCGCCGGCCTTCTTCATCGCGCGCTTCATGAACCATCCTTTGATGCCCTTGCCGTCCTCGGGCTTCGGCGGCGCGTTCGACTCGGCTACCAGCACGTCGCCGTTGGGCAGCACGTAGATCCAGCGCGGATGCTCCAGTCCCGTCGCAAAGGCGTTCACCGCCAGGCCATTCGCCGGCGCCGGCGTGGTGCCGTCTGGCCAGCCCACCGCGGTCGCGACCTGGACCGTCGGTATGAGGCTGCTCCTGGGTTCCGGCAGTGTGGGGCTCGGGCCGGTCGCGTCGCGCTCGGGCACCACAGACCGATCTCCGCAGCCGCTCAGGAGCAGGCTCATCGTTGCAACGGCAAGGACGGTACGCATGTGATCTCCGCAGACTGGCCCTGCGCGGGCCCGGTGCATGCATACACGCAAGATCGATACCGTGGACACGTCGTAGATGCTGACTGTTGCGCGCCTGCGTAAGTCCGCATCGCCAATGCGATAGTGCACCGCTGGGTTGCCCGGCAAGCGTGCAACTGCTGCACGCGGAGCGGGCAACTGTCCCGACCGGTCGCCCGCCGGAATTGCATTTGGCAGGATGAACGCGCTTGTACGCGCGCCTCGTAGCACGGGTCGTATTGCGGTGTGAGGCGTGCGCACCCATATGGCGCTCATGAATCGATTTCCGCTTCGGCCGGGCCTGTTCGGCGACGGCCTGCAAACGCTCGCTGATGATGAGTTCGGCCGCATCACCTACCAGCCTCACTTCGTGGATCCAGAGTTCGCGACCCAGGCGTTCGATGCGCTGCTGCGCGACGTGCCGTGGCACAGCGAGCGCCGCCGTATGTATCTGCGCGACGTGCTCACGCCGCGCCTGCTGGCGAGCTACTCGCTCGATGAAACGCTGCCGGATGTCATTGCCGAACTGGCACTGCGCGTCGCCGCTGCCGCGGGCGCCGCGTTCACCCATGTCGGCCTGAATCACTATCGGGACGAAAACGACAGCGTCGCGCAGCACAACGATCACCTGCATGAGCTGACCCGGGAGCAGCCCATCGCGCTGGTCTCGCTCGGCGCCACGCGCGAAATGCTGATCCGCGCCAAGCCGCCGCGTCGCGGCGCGCTGCGCCTGGACCTCGAGGCCGGCAGCCTGCTCACGATGAGCTACGCGACCCAGCTGCACTACGACCACGGCATTCCCAAGCAGCGCACACCGGTAGGACCGCGGATCAGTCTGGCGTTCCGGGTGCGCACGGCCGGTGAGACCCGACGTCACTACTGAGGCGTGCGAACAGCCACGCACGACCAGTGCGAAGGCGCCGCATTGGAGAGCGTGATGCGGCGTGCGTGCGGCTAAGGCGGTGTCGTCGTCGGCCAGCCCAGCGGCGTCACGGTGCCGCTGCCCATCGATGCCTGTTCGTCCACATGCGCCATTTGCGGTTGGACAGATAGGCCTGCACCCAGAGACGCGGAAAATACTGCAGGCTGCGCTGCTGGTCGGCGATGAGGATGACGAAATTGGGCTGAGTCGCGATACTCCTGCGTCTTTCGTATGCCGCGCGATCGGTTCCCGCGATCGGCTGGCGGCGTCCTGCAGAAGTCGTACGCGACGCTGACGGTATTCGGCGACCATGGTCAAGCGCGTTTCCCGTATTTCCATCCGACGCGTATTCCGCAACGACAAGGCCGTGGTGGCCTGGCTGTTTGTTGCCGCTTCGATCGGTGTGCTCGGCTGTTTCAGTTACCTTGCCTGGCGCGACGGTGGCATCCCGCAGATCGGCCGCTGGACCTGGCCGCTGCTGGGCGTGTTCTGGCTGTTCTGCGCGGGTGCCGCGAGCGGTGTAGCGAATCTCAGCCTGCTGCGGATCGAGCTGTCCGCCAACGGCGTGCAGGTGCGCGAGCGGTTTCTGCTGAACGCGCGCTCGGCGCGCTATCACTCGCGCGACCTGGGTGCGCCGCGCGTGGAGCGGGTCATCGACTCCGATGGCGACGAGCGCTTCGACGGTGTGCTCGATCTGCCCGACGGGCGGCGCGTCGTCGTTTTCGAAAGTGCGGATCGTGCGACGGTGCAGCGCTGCTGCGACGAACTGCTCGCGAGCCTGCGCGCGCTATGCCGCGGATTCAGTGCCTGAGCGGCGGCATGGAGGCCGCTGCCCGGGGCGACACCGCAGTGACGTCGCGATCCGATGGACGCGTCGCGCTATTGCGCCTTGACCGATCGTCCGGAGGACGCGCCGCCCGCGCTCGCGCTGCGTTGCTCGGCGGCCTTGACCACCGCGCCGTCGACGAGCCAGAGGCTGACGACCTTGTCGTCGTAGCGGTAGGTCCAGATTTCCATCGACGGCGAGAACTCGTCGCCGTCGATGCGATCGAGTTGCGCCGGTTCACCGGCAAATCCGCGCACGTCTGCCGCGCGGGTTCCCTTGTCGACGAGATTCTTGCCCAGCAGCACGCTTTGCGCGAAAGCGCTGGCGGGTAATGTGGCGAGCAGGATGAAGGCGATGCGTTTCATGCGAGGGACTCCCGAAGGCGCGCAGTTTCGCAGCGTCGTGTTGCATGAGCGTTGCGCCGACGCTGCCGCGGTGCGGAAAGTGGCGGCGCTGTCCGGCGCCCTGCGTTGTGTGGTGTCATGGCAGGGTGCGAGCGAGGAGAAGCCCATGTGGATGACGGGACTGTTGGCCGGCGTGCTGGCCGCGGGCGGGGGAAATTTCGTGGTCGAGCGATGTGCGCCGATGTGGCGGGTCGAATTCACGACGGTGCCGGATCTGTTCGACGGCGAGACGATGCGTTTCGATACGTGTGGCGCAGGTGAAGTCGGTTTCAACGACGCGCAGGGCGAGCAGGAGATCGCCAGCCTGTGGCTCGAGCCCGACGGCGACGGCGCGCGGCTGGTGCTGAAGGATGCGCGCCGCAAGGTCACTGCGCGGGGCGTTGTCGCCATCGGCAAGTCCAGCAGGGTTGCGTCGGCGGACGGCAGCCTGATCGCTGCGGTGTCCATCACCACCGTGGCGACCCCCACGGCCTCGATCATGACCGTCGATATCGTCGACCAGCCCCTCGACGAAATCGTGCAGCGACTGCAGACGACGAGCGGCTGGGAGATGCAGGGCGTGGACGTGCTCGGCAAGCAACGTGTGACCCTGAAGTTCGACACGATTCCGCTACAGTCGTTGCTGGCGCTCGCGGCCCAGGCCGGCGGCGTCAAGGTCGACACACCGCGCGACGGTCTTGCGGTGTTCCGCCGCGCCGAGGCGCGCTGAGGCTCAGTCCGTGCTGTCTTTCGCGGGCCTCGTATACGGCACGAAGTCGCCGAGGCCGATGCTGCCGGTGATCATCTTCGAGCCCGGATCCATGAGCTTGACGATATCGATGTTGCACAGCTCCGACGAGCGCGTGTCGGTGACGAGGATCATGTCGTCGCGCAGGAAGGCCAGGCCGGACGTGGGGCGGTTGACGTAGATCGTGCGGCCATGTCCGCCGTAGACGATCGCGGTGCGGTCGATGACCTGGGTCGAGCGGATGTTGCGCAGCGGTATGCACTTGACCGGTTTGCCGGCGACGCGGCCGTCCAGGGCTTTGGCGAGCTGCTCGTCGGGGCTGGGTCTGGCGGCATCCGCTGCGCCCGCCATGGCGAACAGCGCGGCGAGCAGCGTCGGTTTCAGGGATCGGGTGTTCATACAGGTGTCCTCATCGATTCGGCGGCGGTCGGAAGATGTCCGCTGATGCGGACGCGATCGTGAGTGCGAGCGTCGCAGCCTGCCTCGCCGGCTTGCAGCGGCCAGTGCCGCCCTGGCGGCAACTGCGCAGCATCGCAACAGCATAGGTCAGTTTGCCGGCGCAGGGCGCAGGCGAGGGCGTGCGAGTTGCTCGGCAGACAAGCACGGCATCGGGCGGGGTGCACGGGCCGGCGTCGGCAAAGCGTTGCAGCGAGCGCATCCGACCTTGGCATCGGGCTTGCGGTAGTTCACCGACTACCAGGAGCCGTGCCATGAGCCCGCAGCGCCGCAACAATCCGGACATCGAATCTCCCTCGCAGGAATTTCCGAGCCGTCCGCGGACCGAT
>NZ_JAVTWC010000010.1:0-19898 GCF_032229445.1 Tahibacter sp. | reverse complement strand
GCGCATCCGCGTCATCCAGCTGCGCCATGGCCAGCGTGCCGCAGAGTTCCTGGATCGCGGTGATGCGATCCATGATTTCTTCCTGCAACGCCTCGCGCTGCGCCGGCGTATCGAGCACATACGCAAACAGCACGGGCTGGCACGCGGGCAATTCGCGGGGCAGCGGATAGAACGAACTGTGACGGGTCATGGCGCGCGCCTCCCTAAGCAGGCAACAACGCCGCCAATGCGGACAAGGCAACAACGAAGCGGCTCAGTGCCGCCAACTGCAGACCGATTTTCCATGGACAGCTCCCTTTGCGTGGAGTCGCCACCCGGAACGGCGAAAAGGGTGGCGAACGGTGTGCGGGTAGCAGACCGGCGTAGGACCGGCGAGCCTTGCGGCTCCCCGCACACCGCCGCCATAAATCGGCAGACGACGCGGCACGAAAGTCGGGCATAAAAAAACGCCGGCTTTCGGTGCGGCGCTGTGTGCGCCTACGATTCGGGCTGCTATACCCGGTTGCCGAATTGGCGGCAACGGACGGATTGTTTACCTGGTAGCGGGCGGCGTCAAGGGCACGAATTCGTCCCCAGTCCGAACCGCGCATATTTGCTCAACGATGAGAGGTTGCTATGGTTCAACCAATACATTGGGCACCTGATTGGCCCGTGTCAATGAAGGAAAATCTCAGGGAACGCTGTGCGTAGACTAGTCATGCGGTCCAACTATTCGTCGAGCCCGACGCCGTAAACGGTGCGGCTTGACTCTGACATCAGGCATCACATGAACCATTTCGCCATCTTCGCGCACGGAAAGTCGCTCGACGTTGATGCACTTGCAGAGCAATCGACGCTACGCGCTGACAAGGTCTGGCGGCGCGGCGAGTTGAGAGGTGCTGGGCGCTACCAGACCAGCGGATTCCTGATTGGTCTCGGCAACGGTGCCGAGCTCACCTACGGGGCGCAGGTGCAAACCGCTTTTGAGTTCCTTCGAGATAACCAACATCAGCTTTTGGCCCTCGGTCAGTTTGAGGGTGTCGACACCTTCATTCTTGGCGTCCAGTTCAATATTCAACTGGAAGAAAATACAGTTGGCTTCACCGTCGATTTTCCTGCCCGTCTCATGGAGCAAGCGCTCAAGGTTGGTGTAAATCTCGTCGCATACGTAAGCCTTATCCGCGAGGTTTGCGAAGGTGATGCCTAACTATGTGGTCAAGCCGACAGCCGGGAGAGACTTTCGTGTTTCCTTATGTATCATCGTGCCGCTGCCACTTTCCACGGCGCTAGGTGGATGGTCATGCGCTCTCTAACCGCTCCCCAAGTTGTGTCAGTGGCCGAGATTCTCGGGAAAGGCGACCTCGACGCGGTTGCAAAGGCCGTGGCCGTTGAGCAGCTGCTGCAGTCTAAAGAGCTTGCGACGCGAGCAATTGACTGCATTCCGGAGGCGTTCGGCGCCGTTCTCGTGGGGCACATGGGCAACATCGGCCTCCCGGCACGCTTCAAGGCCAAGAGCCATCGCGGAGCCTGGTGCGAGTTTTCCTTGAACGACGAGCCAATCTTTGGCGAAGCATTGGCTGTTGCTACTTCTCTCTACCACAACGGCCCCAAAGAACTGTTCGCATCCGTCGCACTCCAGAGCGCGATGGTCAACACTGTCAATCGAGCACTGCAGGCTGGCCAGTCAATTGAGGGAGCGAGCTTTTCTAGCATTTGCTTTCTTGGGGTTTCGGCAGAGATGTACACTCCACCGCGTGGGCTACTACATCGGCTGTTTGGCGCATCCACCTAACTCGTTCAAGCGAACCACGGGAGAGACTTCGATGTCTTCTGATGGGTTGTCGGCCCGCGGCCGCTTGACGCAGGCGTTAGTGCTCATGTGGAAGCCGGTCGTCATCGTGTTGGCCTATGCGTGGGCCTTGCTGGCAGGCGCCGTACTCGTCTACTACGGGTCCTACGTGTTCCGCACTCCGATAAATCCGCTGGGCGCTGAGGCTCGACTCGGAGCGTGGCTCGGCTTCATTTACGGCATGCCGGCGTCAGTGGTTCTTGGTGCGGGCGCATGGCGCGTACGCAGTCAACGAAGCGCTTTGGCTGTTCTGTTGGTGTTGCCCCCAGTGTTCGCCGTTGCGTACTTCGCCTGCCTCTGTGCAGTCGTTTGGCATGCGGGCTCTGCATGAGCACTAACTATGTGTTCGAGCCGACCGCCGCGGAAGTTGCTCGTATCATCCACTCACCGTCGCGCCGCGGCGGCTTAACAGAGCGTTAGGTGTCGAGATGTCAGACGTCACGTTCGGCCGCGGCCGCTTGAACCGGCGTTAGGGCGCACTCATTGGCATCTCTAGTCCTAGTCGAGAGTCCTAGTCGAGGCAGACTTTGAGTAGACGTCTTGGCACGAAGATCCCATACACGCATCCGATTTCATTGAGGGAAAGAACGCCGCGGGCGACCTGCAACTCGAGGTTGACCACATCGTCGAATGACTCAAGGGCGAGGGAAGCCGGTTTCAGCTTCGGTTCGTTCCGGCCACACCGACGTTTCACGGAGTTATGCTTCCCCAATTCGCCATAGACTACGGCGCAACTTCAGCAAATTCTTGGCCGATCATCAATCACAGCATCGAACGCTGCACTGAGCGGAAGGCCCATTACATAGCGACAATCTGGCGTGCGCATGCATTTTCCTGTCTGGCGAGTTTGGATTCGCGTCCAGCGGTTTCACCCAGAGAGCGCGAGGTGAACCATTGTTGAGCACAAAGCACTCTCTTATGCCCGTCCGAGCGCGGCCGTGCTCCATAACAAATCGGTGGAGCGGACGTGCGATAGATAAAGTGCCTATCTCATACAGCGGCGAGCGCGCCGCCCAAATCATCCAATATACGGCCTAGTAGATGCCCAACATCCCAGCTCAGCGCGTCGGATCGATACTCACCGTCAAAGGTAGGCCGATACCGTTCTCCTTCCACCCGATGGTTAAGACTAGCCGGCGCTACGGGTTGCAGTCGCGAATCTTTTCCACTAATCCCTGGGCGATCATTCGTCAAAGCATTGAGGACGCGCTAACCGGCGGTCCACGAGACCAGGCGGTCGCATTTCTCGCGCAGGCTGAAGACTTCTATCGCGCCTCCCTGGCGTCAACTTTGGTGACAGCAAAGCCGATTCTCATTTACTACTGCTTCTTAAATCTCGCGAAGGCGTTTGTTTTGAAAAGGACGCTCCGTGTCGAATACGCACGTGCTCAGCACGGCTTGCAGGACGCTGTACATCCGGGCGGCGTCGAGTTCGTAGACTCATTCGTGAAGGCCTTTCGCTCCAAGCCCAGCGAAGCGAATGTGTTTGACGACCTTCAGGAGGCTCTCTTCCAGAAGAAGTTTCCCAGTGGGGGCAAGGTTTTCGACCTTCAGCGACTCCTGCCCCAGCTGGTCCAAGGACATCGGGTGTGGTGTGAGGCTGCGAAGACTGACGAGCGCTTCGTCGAGATCACTCGCATCGACCACCTTCACCACGAACCCTCGAAGTCGGTATGGCTGGTCGTGAACATCTTTGAGGATGACCTCACGCGTTTCGGGATCACTCGGAAGAGGCTACTAGCTGAGTCGGGGCTCGGAAGCGGATTCAAACTTGTCGCGTCGAATGAGGTAATGAGCAATCGGCGGCTGTTGAAGTTCGAGCAAAACACTCCGTTGAAGTACACGGGCCGACCGTCCGACAAAATCCCTGACCTTGTTCGGATAGTCCGGCCTTCCATTTGGGCCACAGCAATGACTATTCCGCCGTACAGGAAGAACTATGTGTACCTGTGTCCTCCAGCCGACCAAGCAAATCTGACAGACCAACTTCTCTCCATCTACGCATGTTTCTACTACTTCGGCTCCATTACACGCTATCGCCCTCACCTGTTTGAGCCGACTCTGAAGGGCCGCTTCGGCGGACATATTCAAGAGGTCATATCTAACATCCCGCAGCAGTTCATCTACTTGCTCGCAAGCGAGTTCGCTGGGAGAGAGGTCGCTCATGCACCCTTGGTTTAGTGTTGAGAATGCCACGCTTGCGAACGGTAGTGCCTGCGAGCGCCTGCCGTATAGCAGGTCTTTCGGCGCGGACACGCAGCGGCACTGCGTCACCGGACGTGCGCGAGAGCATGTACCGGGCCGCGTAGTGCCGCTGCGTGCTGGTCAACTCCGACGTTAGGCCCCTGGAGCAAGCGATGCGCACTCCAAGCAATCGATTTACAATTGATTTGCAGCGTCTCGCATTTGAGCACTTCGATTCGTGCACAAGCTGCGGCCATGCTTTCGTCGAAGCGGAGCATTCGTGCTCGGGCTATCTGGGCAATGGAGAGCCGGCATACGTTTGCGATAAGTGCTCTGAGCAGCTTTCTGAATTGGCCGCTCGAACTTATTTCATGCCAAGGCCCTATAAAGTGCCAGCTCCTGAAGCTAAGCTCTGGCGCTACATGGACTTTACCAAGTACGTGAGTCTGCTTACTTCACGGGCACTGTATTTCAGCCGGTCCGATCAATTTGAAGATGCATATGAGGGTGCAAAGGGGCTGAAGCGCAGGAAGGGCGTGTGGGATGATCATTATTTGAATTTTTTCCGACAAGCGATTCGCAATCCCCCTGATGGATATGAATGCGACAAGACCGATGACCAAGTTGAAGAAGAAGCAAATCGGCTTCTTCGAGACTTAGAGACCGGCGGGAACGCCTCGCGAGCGCATACATTCATAAGTTGCTGGCACGAAAGTTTGTACGAGTCAGCTGCAATGTGGCGCTTGTATTCGAGCTTCCTCCCAAACGCCGTAGCAATTAAGACTTCCTACAGTGCGTTGTATACTTCGCTGGGTAGAGACCCGCAGATCAGAATCGGTAGAGTTCGCTACATCGACTTTAAAAGCCAATATGCGGGGATAAACGATGCCTACTGGCGTAAGCGAAAATCCTTTGAGCATGAACGCGAGGTGCGTGCTGTGATCACGGACTTTTCGCGCCGAGGCGTGGGGAGCCTCATCCCCTGCGATGTCGAACTGCTTATCGAATCAGTCTATCTTTCGCCGCAAGCTCCGGGTTGGTTCATGAAGCTAGTGAACGACGTAAATCGTAAGTTTGGCATCGAGGTTGAAGCTGGTCCGTCTGAATTCAATGAGGAGCCGTTCTTTTGAGGGAGTGGCGTAACAGTTCGTGAGAGACTTCCGGCCAATCGCGCGCGCATGTGCTTTTGCCGTCAGCTTTGAGGCCGGCGCTGATGATCGTGCTGTCCTCTGTATTGCGTCGTGCGTGTCAGTGCTTTGCTGTATGCAACGCTGTCAGACTGCATTTTCGTAGACGGTCTTTGCACCGATGTAGCGAGTGCGGACCAAGGTATAAACCGCACCCGGCGACCTAATTCGTTCATCAGACTGTCCGGTGTGTTGGGGATCAGCCAAAACACGGTTTGGACGTCCATCGGGTTAGTCAGGTTCTCGCCGGGTCGGTCTGACCCGTTGCTACCGCTTCGCACGGACGATGAATCGAAACTGATTTCGCCGCGACAGCTTATCTCGCCCAGTCGGGCGTGACTTCCGCTTGAGCACCGGAAAACAGCCAAGCCGACAAGCGCCGTGCAAGCGGCCCTTGCCTTTGATACCTGTCAGCTCTGCGGCAAAGCCTCGGCCCCAGGTGCACCGGCTGGTGCGAACGCGGGTCGCTGCTGGCGCGTCGCCCACCAGTCTTCGAGCAGATACAGCAGCGCGGGCAGCACCACCAGCAGCAACGCGGAACCCGTCAGCAGGCCGCCGCCGAATCCCACCAGCAGCGGCTTGAATATCTGCGCGTTGGGCGAGGGGTCGAGCAGCAGCGGCACGATGCCCAGTACTGTGGTCAGCGTGGTCAGGCATATGGCGCGGAAACGGTCCGAGGCCGCCTTGACCACCGCCTCGCGCACCGGCATCTCGGCTCTTAGTTTTCTATAATGCGACATATATACAATGGCGTCGTTGACCACTACGCCGGACATGCCCAGCACACCGAACATGCTGAAGACGCTGAACGGGATGCCGCAGAGCAGGTGCGCGAACACCGCGCCGGCGACGCCGAGCGGAATCATCGCGGTGATCAGCAGCGGCCACCAGAATGATTGCAGCGACCAGACCATCACGAGGTAGATGGCCGCGCAGCCGATGAAGAACGAGCCGAGCAGGCTGGCGACAACCTGGTCGCGGTCGCGGTCGAACAGCGAGTAGGAACGCTGCAGTTTGTGGCGCTGCTGCACGCCGGAAAGAATGTCACGTTCCAGGCGGCGTTTGATCTCGGCGCGGTTGCCCATGCTGCTGGGCTGCAGATAGGCGGTCACTTCGACCACGGGCTGGCCATCCACGCGCAGCAGGTTGGACATGCTGGCCTGGCGGCGCAGATCGGCGACACCCCACAACGGCACGCTGGTGCCTCGCGCGGTCTGCACGGGGAAGCGCGCGACGCGGTCGAAGCGGCGTTCTTCCAGCGGCAGCTTGACGCGCACTTCGGCCTCGCTGCCGGCGTATTCGATCTGCCCGACACGGATGCCTTCGAAACCCGCATGCAACTGCGCGGCGATGGTGGCCTCGTCCAGGCCCAGGGTGCGGCCCAGCGGCTTCATCCCGAATTCCACCTGCTGCGCGCCCTGGCTGAAACTGTCCTCCACCTGCAGCACATCCGCTTCGGCCATGAGGCGCGCGCCGAATTCCTCGGTCGCGGCCTTGAGCTGTTCCAGGCTCAGCTGGCCAGACAGGCGCCAGCTGATCGAGGTGGAGGGTTTCTCGGCATCGGTTTCCATGCCGTAGCGGATCACCCAGGTATTGGGCTTGAGGTGGTGGCCCCACCGGGCCAGGAAGTCGCTGCTGGTGAGCGGCCGCTCGGTGCTCGGCGACAGCGAGACCACGGTTTCCAGCCAGGGCCGACCCGAGGTCTGGTGCTCCACCACCGACCAGGACTTCACCATCGGCTTGATATCGCCGATCTCCGCGATGGTGCTGCGCAGGCTGTCTTCCAGGTGGTCAACGATGAGCAGGCGCTCGCTGTCCGGCGTGGTGGGTTCCAGGAATGCGATGACGCGAAGGTTGTCGGTATCCATCTGGCCTTCGTCGTTGTTGTACAACAACACCACGCCCGGTATGGATAGAAGCACGCAGGCCATGGCCAGCAACACGGTGCGGCCTCGATGGGCCACGGCACGTTCGACCAGCGGCAGCACATAGCGGATGCGCGCCGCCTCCAGCCATTGATTGCCGATACGCCGTCCGGGCCTGGCGAGCGCGCGTGCCTCGCCGTGGCGCAGATGGGCGGGAAGAATCAAAAAACATTCCAACAGCGAAAGCAGCATCGCGCTGATCACGACGATGGCGATGGGCGCGATCATGGCGCCGAAATAGCCGGGCAGGAACAGCATTGGCACAAAGGCGACGACCGTTGTCAGTGACGAAGCCACCACCGGCACCGACATTCGACGGGCTGCAACCAGGCTCGGGATGCCGCGGGAGCCGGGCTTGCGCATCTCCGTATCGTGGTCTTCGCTGATGACGATGGCGTCGTCGACGATCATGCCCAGCACCATGATGAAGGCCGCCACGGTGAACATGTTGATCGACTGATGGGTGATCAGCATGACCATGAAGGTGCCGAACAGGATTACCGGTATGCCGGCCGTGGTCCAGAACGCCGTATGCGTGCCCATCGCCAGCCACATCACGCCGAAGACGATGAACAGCGCCATGATGGCGTTGCTGATCAGCATGCCGCGGTTGGCCACTACGGTTTCCGAGGCGTCGTCCAGCACGCTGACGGTGGAATCCGGTCGCGCAGCGCGATAGCCGGCGAGCCATTCGCGGTTGATCGCGGAGATTTCCAGCGTGTCGGTGTCGAGCGAACGGAACAGCGTGATAATGATGCCGTCGCGACCGTTCACGCGTGCGATCTGCTGGGCGCCCTCGCCCCACCCCACCTGGGCGATCTCGCCGAGCCGGAACGTGGCGCCCGTGGCATTTCCGAGCTGCAGGTTGGCCAGTGCGTTTTCGTCGAGCCGATTGCCGCGGCTGCTGATGACGAGATCGTCGCCATTGCGGCGCAGGTTGCCGGCGATGTTCACGGTGAGCCGGGCGCGCAGTTGGTCGGCTATCTGCGCCAGCGACATGCCCAATGCCTGCAGGCGGTCGCCGCTGACGGTGATCTCCAGCTGCGGCTCGCTCCAGCCATCGATGTCGACGCGCGGCACGCCGCGGTCGAACAGGGTTTTGCGGATTTCCAGTGCTTCCTGATAGAGCTCGGCCTTGGAGCTGCCGGTCAGGCCGAGGCGCAGCGCGCGCTCGTCGAAAACGGCGGTCTGGATGCGCGGCGGCAGAATGCCCACGGGCAGGTTGTGCAGGCTGTCGATGGCGTTGGTGACTGAATACTTGACCTCGGCCGGGTCGGCGTCATGCGCCAGTACGAGGTTGATCGAGGCCATGCCCAGCGCGCTGACCGAGGTCGTGGAACGCACGCCGGGCAGTTGGCGCAAGCGGTTTTCCACCGGTTCGATGAGCTGCCGCGTGATGGCCTCGGCGCCGGCGCCCGGCCACTCGATGACCACTTCCAGCGCGGGAAAATGTACATCCGGGGTCAGCGTGTTCTTGAGCCGCGGCGCCAGCATCGCACCCAGCCCGATGATCAGCAGCATGAGCAGATTCGCCGCCACCTTGTGGTGCGCGAAATACGCGATGATGCCGCGGTTGTTCATTTGTTTACCGACACCTGCTTGCGTTGCGCCTCGGCGGCCTCGGCTGATGTATGCGTGGTGGCCAGCACGGGCAGGCCTTCAGCCGCGGCGGCCAGTCGCGTGGTCAGCAGCTTGTCGCCATCGGCCAGCTCGGGCGCTGAGACGATCCATTCGATACTGCCGTCACGGCCGTAGCGCTGCCCGTCCACCTGCACCTTGACGCCATCCAGTGCGCTGCCGTCCGGATCAAGGCGGAATACGCGCTCGCCTGCGTACAGCGAGGCTTCCGGAATCACGAACGCATTGTCGATGGGCGCCAACTGGATGCGCACCGGCACGAAGCTGCCCAGCGCCAGCGCCGCGGGCAGACGGCCTTCGGCATTGAGCACTGCATGCGGCGTGGAGCGTCCAGCCTCGATCACCGAACCCACTTCAGCCACGCGCAGCGCGATCTGCTGTCCGCCGCTGACCGCATAGGCGGCTATCTGTGCCGCGGCGCCGTGGTCCACCGGCCAGGGTATGGAAATCTGCAGACCGTCCAGCGGCGCCAGCAATACCAGCTTGGCACCGGTGGCGACCCGGCCGCCGGGCTCGACCGCCACTTCCAGTACGACGGCATCAAAGGGCGCGACGAGCTCCGCGTGCTGCAGGTCGCCTTCCAGGCGCGCGATCTGGCCGCGCAACTTCTCCGCGTCATTGTGCAGGCGGCGCCGTTCCAGCGGCAGGCTCTTCTTCTCGCGCTGCAATTCCAGCACCTGCAGGCGCCGCACGTCGACCGAGGAGAGGTGGGTTTCATAGTCCATCACGGTGATGACGCCGCGCGCGCGCAACTGCGTGGCGTTGTCCTTCACCAGTTGCAGGCGCTTGAGCATGTCTTCCTCGATGCCCAGGCGCACTTTCAGATATTCCTCGCGTTCTTGTACTTTGACAATTTCCAGTTCGGTGCTGTCCAGCGCCAGCTTCGCCTCGTGCAGGGCGTCGGCGATGAAACGCTTGCCCAGGCTCAGCAGCGGCGCACCGGCTTTAACTTCCTGGCCGGCGACCACGCGCACGTCGTCCACCCAGGCGTCGAAATACGCGATCAAGGTCTGCTTGCGGCCGGCTTCGATGCGGCCGGACACCTCGATCTCCGGGCGTGCTACACCGCGCTGCACCTGCAACGCCTGCACCGGATAGCGGAACACCGCGCGTGCGGCCGGCGGCGTCGAGCCGCCACCAAACAAGCCGAACAGCACTGCAGCGCCCAGCGCCAGGCCACCGCCCAGCAGCCAGCGCCGCCAGACAGTTTTGCGGATACGGCTCAGCATCGCGGCCTCCTTGCACCGCAGCAGTGCGCGGCGGGTTGACAGAAAGAATACCTTGTACGACAGCGATTTTTTTCATGTAACAACAGGTTGAGCCTGTCATGCCGTGGGTTCGTGACGATACGCACAGGCGCGCGCACCCATGCGGCCCGATAGTCGCATCGTGGCATGCGTCATATCCCGCTCCCGCGCAAGGTTGACGCCGGGACTACCCCGCCGTGAGGCGGCGGGGTAGTCGCCGTTCCGTTGCACACTGGAAAGGCCCGAGTTCTGCTCGCGCTTTTCCGGTGTCTCCTCAGCGCTGAGCCACGGCCGAGGTACAGCTATAGATCCACGACGTACAGATCCCGCAGCCGCATTCGCAGGTGATGCTGCAGTAGTGGCCGCAGCCCAAGCCGCCCATCATCTCGCGCAGGCTTTCGTCAGACAGCTCCTGCATCTGTGGCACGGCGGACAGGGCGCTTTCATGGTTCAACATGGCTTTCTCCACGGTTTGGTTATGCGCGGTAGCGCTTACTGGACGGCGGCGCTCGTGCAGGCGTAGATCCACGACGTGCAGATCGAACAGCCGCATTCGCAGGTGATGCTGCAATAGCGACCGCTACAGGGCAGGCCGCCCATCATCTCGCGCAGGCTTTCGTCAGAAAGTTCCTGCATCTGCGGCACAGCCTGCATCGCGTTGTTGCTGATCATGTGTGTTCTCCCAGTTGTTGGTTGACAACTACCTCGTTGCTCCGCATGAAAGCAGGCCCGCTGCGCCTCCCCGGCCGTGGGACGTTGCGGCAGCCCTACCGCGGAGTGTGTTCGGGTGCCGCGCAAGCGCGCCCCGGATTGCTGCGCCGCTCAGCCGCCATGGCGGCTGCGGTCCAGCGCTTTTTCGATGTGTTCAGCCAGCACTTCGGCCTTGGGGCCTTGCAGCACCGCGCCGTTGACGATCACGGTCGGCGTGCTGACGATGCCGACGGAGCTCAGGTAGCGGTTTTGCTCGCGCAGTTGCTGCTGGGATGCCTCATCCAGCGCGGCGCGCGCATCCGCGGGTATAGGACCGAACTCACGCGCCAGCAGCGCTTCGGCCTCGTCCAGCGACAGTCGCGTGGAATCGGCCTTGTACAGCGCCACGCTGATTTCGCTGAACGGCCGTTTGTGGAAACGTGCATAGCTCAGCGCCTTGACGCTGAGTGCCATGGAATCACTGCGCGTGACCGGATAGGGCACGTAATAGACCGCCGCCTGCCCTGACGGCGTGTACTTGGGCAGGATTTTCGACAGCACGTCGAGATGGTTGCGTCGGCAGCTGGGACAGCGCAGATCCTCGATAACGGCGATGCGCACGGGCGCGGTGTTGCTGCCCTCGGCCGTGAAGCGCGTGTAGTCGAAATCGCCGATTTCGGGCGCACCCGACAGCGCCACGTAAGCGAAGCCCAGCAGGGCGAGCAGCGCGACGGCCAGCGTGGAGATCAGGGACTTAGGCAAGACATGCCTCCGCAGCGGCCTCGCGGGCCGGTAGCATGACGGCTGTAGCGTCGCGCACCTGGATGATGCGGTCGGTAGCCTGGATCCACGCGGTACGGTGCGTGGCGATGATGACCGTGCAACCGATCTGGCGCAGGTTGGCGATGATGCGTCCCTCGTTCTCCGCATCCAGGTGGCTGGTGAATTCGTCCAGCAGCAGCATGCTCGGCGACTTGAGCAGCGCGCGCGCCAGCGCCAGGCGCTGGCGCTGTCCGCCGGACAGGTTGCTGCCGCCGCGCTCTACGGGCGTGCTGAAACCCAGCGGCATGGCCATGATCTCGGCATGGATATTGGCGATGCGCGCGACTTCGCCGACCCGCTCAAGGCTGATGTCCGGGTCGAACATGGTGATGTTCTCCAGCACCGTGCCGCGGAACATGGCCGCGTCCTGAATGATGCTGGTCAGCTGCACGGCGCCGCCGCTCGGGATTTCGTCCTCGCCGTTGAAATAGCGCACCCGGCCACGGTGCGGACTCAAGGTGCGGGTCAGCAGCTTGAGCAAGGTGCTCTTGCCGCTGCCAGACACGCCGGTCAGGATCACGAATCCGCCCGGCGCGATGTCGAGGCTCACGTGGCTGAGCACATCGCGGCCGTCCGGCGCATAGCTGAAGGCGCAGTCTTCGACGACGATGCGTGTGACAGGCAGGCTGCCCTGCTCCACGGTTTCGGCGGCCGTGTCGGCCACGAACTGGGTGATGCCGTTGACGCGGTCGGTGTGGATGACCAGATGCTGGATCATGATGCCCGTGCCCAATAGCCCGGCGAGCGGCGCCATGGAGTACTGGATCAGCAGGTAGGTCAGGATGGCGTCGGCCGGCGCCAGCTGCGCGCGGTTCACCAGCCACAGTGCCGCCAGCAGGATGACCAGCGGCACGCCGCCGCCCAGCACGGCCAGCAGCGCTTCCAGCTTCGCGGTGAGCCGACCGCGCGCGCGCGCCGTGTCCAGATACTGGCGGAAGCGGTCGCGCCACCGCTGGTAGAAGACGTGCTCGTTGTGATTGGCCTTGATGTCCTGGATGCCCAGCAGCGCATCGGAGAACGTGTCATACGACGCGGTATACGAAAGCACTTCGTCGCGGAAGCGCTCACGCAGGCGCGGCCACTGCAGGTAGACCAGCTGCGCGACAATCGCCACCGCGCCCACATAGATGATGCCGAGCTTGTGGTTGGTGTAGAAAATCAGCCCCGCGAGCGTGACGACCATCACCGTATCGACGATGGCAGCGGCGATGCGCGCGCTGATGAATTCGCGGATGGTGCCCACCGACCCCAGGCGCTCGAGCAGGTCACCGAAGGGCATGCGGCTGAAGAACATGAACGGCAGGCGGAACAGGGACTCGATGAAGCGCTCGCTCAGGTGGCCGTCCAGGCGCAGGCGGATTTCCAGCAGCAGCGCCTGCTTGGACCAGTTGAAGACGTAGTAGCTCACTACAAAGCCCAACGCGACACCGATCATGCCCAGCGCGCCGAATGGCAGCGTGCCGTTCTCCATGAAGCTGCTCACCACCTTGGAGATAACCAGTGGCACCGCATAGCTGAGCCCCAGCAGCAGCACCGACAGGAAGAACAGCGCCGCCAGCATGCTTGAGAAGCGGCGGATCTCCGGTAGCCACTGGCGTAGCAGGTGGGGCGGCTGGTGAGACTGGAAGCTCTCGCCCGGAGCCAGGAACATGGCCACGCCGGACCAGTATTTCAGCGCTTCGCCAATGTCCAGCACGCGCCGGCCGTCGCGCGGATCGGCCAGGTGCATCTTGCCGCCAGCGATGCGCGTGACGACCGTGAAATGCTGGCCGCCCCAGTGCGCGATGAAGGGTGTTGCGAGCTGCTCGAGCTGAGCCGCGTCGCCCTGGACGGCGAACACTTTACTGTCCAGGCCGTAGCTTCTGGCGATCAGCTTCAGATCCAGGACCGACATGCCGGCGGTGCTGATCGGATGACGCATTTTCAACTCGTACAGCGACAGATGGCGGCCATGGTGGGCCAGCATCATGGCCAGAACGGCCAGGCCGCAATCGTTCTCGCCGGTCTGGTAGACCACATTCATGCGCGGCTCCTAGCCATGTAGGGACAGCACGCTTGGCAGCTCGCAACGGCGCGCGCGCAGCACTGCGTAGGCCATGCCAGCCAGTCCTGTCATCAGGCCGGGCGCGTCGCAGTCCTGAGTGCCGGCGCGTGCGGGCGCTGCGTCTATCAGCTGTTCCAGTATTCGCTCCACGTCGTTGCTGCCAACGAGTTGCGGCACATGCCGATGCAGCGTCACCAGCACATCGAGACCACCGGCCGTTCCATGGCAGAGACTTTCGTCCGGGAAACCCGGCTTTTCGAGGAAGCGTTGCACCGCCAGCGCGAAGCAGTGCCGCGCATTGGCATCCAGCCGCCCGTAGTGGATGGCGCGCGGAATGAAATAGCCCGGCGCGCCGTTGCACCACGAATTGTTGAACACCTCGGCCGTGGCGCTGCGCACGTCCGGCCAGTTCTGCTCGGCCGCGTCGAAGCGCTGGTCCTCGAAAGCGAGTGCCTCCACGCCGGCTTCGATGAAATCACTCCGTTCCAGCAACTCGCCGGCACTGAGCAGCGCATGGGCGATACCGGCATTGCCGTGGGAAAACCCGCCCAGCTGTGCGCCATGGTCGGAACTCCAGCTCCAGCTGTCCGCATCGCGCGCCGCCAGCAGTTGCTCGCCCAGCCGGGCCAACGCGGCTTCGGCCACCGCGTCCGCACCACCGCCGCGCACCAGCGAACAGAGGTAAAGCATCACGCCGGCGCTGCCGGCAATCACGTCGTTGCCCTTTACGGCGCAGCCCGACAGCAGCTGGCCTGTCTGCGCGCGCACGAAGTCGAGCAACTCGGCATCGCCGTGCAGCAGTGCGTCGTGCAGCAGCGCGTAGAGCGGCCCGCCGGCACCCTGATAGAGGCTCGCCTCCTGCGAATCGCGCACCATGTTTTGCGCATCGACGCGGAGCATGCGGCGCAGGCGCGCGTGAGTGTCGCGTTGCACGTCGCTGCCGCCTCGTGCGGCCAGCGCCGAGAACAGCAACAGCATGCCGGCCTGGCCCGAATACAACGTCGGAAGCTGGGGCCGCGCTTCACCGCCTTCTTCCGGCAGGGCGATCTGCAGCCAGCACACGCTGGCGTCGCTGTCAGCGTAGTGCGCGGCAGCGACGAGATAGCCGGCGCAGGCCTGCACGTATGCATCTGCACCGTCCCGCGCGCTGGTGCGTGGATAGCTGCTGATGCCGAAGGAGCGTGTGATCCAACGGCGCTGCGCGGCCTTGTCGCGCAGCGACAGCGACGCGAGTGTTTCCTCGAACGTGTCCAGCGGGCTGCGACCGTGGAAGGGCATGCCACGTTGCGCGTAGCCATCCAGCGTCGACTCGCCCAGCGTGATGGTGAAGGCCGGGATGTCAAACTGCATGAGCTGGGCGACTTCATCGCTGAGCACGGTGCGGAACGCGGGCTGGAACTCAAGGATGATGCCGAGCTTGCCGAACAGTTGCTGCAGGCGCTGGCCATCACCGGCGTACAGCGGATGCGTGCTTTCCATCATGAACATGCCGTACATGAGCGTGTTGCGCAGCACGCAGCGCACCCGGCAGTCGCCGCGCGCGGCAATCCACTCGCGCAGTTCGTCGCGATGGGCAAGGCCGTAGTCGTAGGCGGCATCGAAGCCCGCAAGGATGTCGGACAGAAAATTCACCGGCCGCGTGCGTTGCCCATCCAGGCGCGGCAGGCTGCTGATGATTTCCATTTTCACCGTGCCGCGCTCGAGGCGGATGGTGTCTGAATTCGGGTCGACCAGCGTATCCACGCTGACCAGCGTGTCACGCTGCTCGGCGTCGGTCAGTGCATTCATGCCGGCAGCGTTCTTGCTCTGGCTGGGCAGGATGCTGCTCTTGAGCACACTGCGGTTGAGCGCGTCCAGCTGCGCCTGCACCGCATCGAAGCTGGCGCGCTCGACGCCCGCGGCCCCAGCGGCGTAGTTGTTGGCGAAGATGGTTTCCAGATCGAACAACACCGGCTCGCCGGAATCGGTGGTCAGGATGTTCTCGAAGTGCAGGTCCGTCGCGTTGACCAGCTGCGCCAGCGCGATGAAGGCGCCCATGGAGTAGTAGAAGCGCGCGCAGGCGTCCGCTCCGTCGGCGACACCGGCCGCAATGAACTCCTGCCAGCCATAGCCCTCGCGCAGCAGACATCGCGGCACACGCAGCACGTGGCGCAGCGTCGGATTGACGCGCGCCACCAGTTCGCCAAACAACTGATCCACGTCGAGCGAACGCGGCTTGTATACGACACGGCCCTGTGCAAAGCGCAGGATCGCCACCTGTTTGGCGCCGAAGTGGGCGTCGCCGCGGCCAAGCTCGGCTTCAACCAGACTGCCCAGCGGACCGAAGCACTGCTCCAACGCGGCGCGATCCTGCACGAGCTGACCCGCCAGCGCGCCGATGAAGCCACAGAGCAAGTCGAAGTGGCGCAGGATGCGGCACATCAGCACGGCGTGGCGGCGGCAGAACTCCAGCGCAGCCATGTCCTCGCTGATCTGTTCGAAGAATGAGGCCAGGCGCTGTGCGCCACTGCTGCCACTCAGACGCTGGCTGTCACGCGCCAGATTGACTTCGTAGACGACGACCTTGGTGAGCCACAGATCCAGGCGCCCGCACACGTGCGCGCCCAGGGCAGCCTGCAGCGCGGCACGCTCGGTCATGGCCAAGCCGGGCATTTCCAACGCCTGGACCTGCGCCATTGCATACCGGTACAGCAAGTGACCGGCGCGTACGCGCGGCGATGGCGATTCGGGCAGTGCCGCCGCGGTTGGGAATACGCGAAAAATGCTGTTGATACGGTCCAGCCATGGATCCTGCGGCGCGCTGCTTGCGCCGCCACTGCTGCGCGGTTCTACCACTGCGGACATCAGCCAATCGCTCCCTTTGATCAAGCTGATGACGTGATTCCCCCAAATCACATCCCGGCTTTGAGCTACGCACCGATGCTCAGCACGCTACGCGCGCTGAGCACCCTGGTCGCCCGGACATGCCGCGCATATCGCAAGGCTTTGCTCATGCATCCATCGACCGCCCACGAGTGGCGTTGCGTGCGTTCTTGTCTCGCAAGGCGCGCAGATCACTTTGTATACATGCCGCATGCAAATCTGTACCAAAGCGCCGGACGAACTGTCAACAAGTGTTTCGTCGCCATAGCAATCCGATCACAGTTGTGAACGCGGATCAGGCGATGCCAGTGTCCCGTAGTGCGCATCCCTGTCTGCACACCTCAAGACAATGTCCCAGATATCGCTTTGTTTAATAGCACCAGCTTCTGCATGATCGACTTCAGGCTTTCAGTCCATTCGAACGGCACCGGGTGTGCGGCGCAGCAAGCGCCGAAGCTCTCGATGCGGCGGCGCAGGATTTCGACGGAATCGAAGACGCCGCTACGCATGGCGCGCTGGTTGATGATGCCGAACCAGCGCTCTACCTCGTTGAGCCAGACATCATGCGTGGGCGTGGCATGCAGCAGGATTCGTGGCCGGCCTTCCAGCCAGGCGCGCAGTCGCGGATGCTGGTGTACCGAGCGTGCGTCGACGATGACATGTACCTGCAACGATGCGTGCACGGTGACATCCACCTGACGCAGGAAGGCCAACAGTTCCCCGTGGCGCTTGCGGGGCTGGTTTTCCGTGGCGCTCGCGGCCCGCCGCGCTGCGGCTGGCGCAGCGAGTGCACAGGCGCCATTGCCCGCGGCCGGTTCGAACCGGTGCAGCGGCGCGGCGTCCGGCGGCGTCGGCGGACCGTCCGCCTGCGCGCATAGCACCAGCGCGTGGTCGGGCGAGTTCAGGTACAGCCCGACGATGTCCCAGACCTTCGCCACAAAGCACGGGTCGGCCGAAGGCATGCACGAACGCGGTGGCCGCGGCGGCATGCCGAAGCGCGCCAGATAGCGCTGCACCGAACTTTTTGTCAGCCCAGTCTCCTGGGCCAGTCCACGCACGGTCCAGTTTGGCGCGGTGCACGGCTCGCGCAGCAGCGCCACGTTGAGGAGTTGCGCAAGCCGCTCGTCATCCAGCGATCGCGGCCGCCCCGACTTGAGCCCATCGTACAGGCCCGCCACCCGTGCATCGCGAAAGCGCCGGCGCCAATTCGACACGGCCGCGGACGTGACCCGCGCGCGGCGCGCAATCTCGTCCAGACTCATGCCGTCCTGGCTCCACAGAATCATCTGCGCGCGACGCACAAGACCGTGCGACAGCCTGCGCGACGCGGCTATCGCTTCGAGTTCACGTCGCTCTCCCGCGGTCACGCCCAAGCTCAACGATGGTCGTGCCATAGCCCTCCTCGCCATGTGATGGACGACCACAGCCGCCGCACAGATCCTCTAGTCTTTTTTGGGACAACAACCGTTTAGATATACCTATAGTCAAAAACATTGTTATCAGATGCCCGCGCGTGCCGCAACATAAAAAAGAGCGGACAAAGCGAAGCATTGCCACCCCGTGGGCCCTTATCCGTCTCTGATTGCGCACGCCTGCGTGCCCTGCGACCCGCACTGCGCCGGAGCTGGCGAAGAAATCCGCCCGAGCCGCACAGTCGGGGCGCCGCAGCGCGGGGCACTATGGAAAAGTGCCAGGGATGCCGCAGTACGGCGGTAGACGCGATCGGCGCGGCCATGACAGGAAACTGTCGCGCGCGGCGCGGCTATGGCGTTGGCCGCCGGAGCGCGTTCGCGCATCACGTGCCGGCACGCGGTGCGCGGGACGGTCCGCCGTATAGCTCAAGCGGTCAGCGACGCCCCCCTTTCCGCAACGTGGTGCGGACCGTTTCGTGCGAGCCCGTCCGGAATGCCGGAGTGGCGCAGCGCCGCCCCGGCAAGGGGCAGGCCTACGGCTCCTGCTCCGAACGGGCTTCCGGCAATCCCGGCGCATCGCGAGCGGACGACCACGGCTTCGAGGATCCCTCGGTGCGAGCGCGAGCCCGGCCACTCCAACCGCCGCCGCGATGGTTTCGCTGATTTCCCGGATGGCCCCGAGGCAGGCCATGATCCCCTCATCCAGCGCCTCGCGCTGTTCGCGCGCCGTCGCTCAACTGCGGCATCAGGCATGCATTGCCGAACGAGCCGTTAGCCATGCGGTAGATAGCATCACACACGGCTAGCACGGAGGTGTCAGCGTCTTTCCGGTGCTGCCACTTTCCCCATTGCCGGCGCGGGGTGTGGCAGTCGCGCTTCATCACTCTATTTGCCCGTCCGGTACGCCGCCAGCTGGCGCGGCCCATTCTTACTTCGCAGGCAGGCACCTGCATTCATTCGGCAGTCCGCAACGGTCGGCGCTGGCGGCCCGCGGCAAGCTCGCTCTAACGATGTGTTCAAGCCAACCGTCGAGGAAGGTGCGTATCATCCGAGCACCGTCGCGCGGCCGCGGCTTGACACGGCTTCAGAACCCACGTGAATCCTCGTTCCAGCATGGTCATTGGCGCGGTGTTCGGCCTGGCAATCGTCGCTGCGCTGATCGGCTACGGCCTCTGGTTTCTCACAACGGACACGTGCCTTGATCGCGGTGGTCGCGCCATCGGCGCCATGTGCGAATTCGGGCAGGGCGGGGTTGCGCTCACTTCCCTCGTTTCTCCCATGCTTTGGGGCATTGCAGGCGTGGTGTTTCTTGTCACGCTCGCCGGCACATGGCACTTGGTGCGCGGAGGGCCGCCGAGTGTTTCGCGCAGCAGGATCTGACCATGTGTTCAAGCCGACCGCTGAGGGCCTGTCGGGTCGATCCAACCTTGTCACCAGCGGCGGCCTGACACGGCGGTAGACCGAACCTTGGAGATCCCCTTCTGCGCGGCTTTCTCGTAAGGGTCAGATGCGAACTTCATCCGTACTATCGAGTTCGCATCGGCCAGCCCTGCGGCTCGCCGCTTGCCCTAGCCACCAGCGGGGCTAGCATGCGGCCTGGCTGATCATTCAAGCCGACGCCTTCGGCGCGGCTCAACTCAGGCGACAGGACTCACAGGAAATAGCGGGCATGCGTGTTTTCCTCGACGATGAGCGCCAGCCCCCCGAAGGGTGGGTCCGCGTCTACTGGCCGGGCGAAGTCATTGCGCTCCTGGAGTCGGGGCATGTCGAAGAACTCAGCCTGGATCACGATCTCGGCGATGACTCGCGTGGCATCGGCTACGACGTCGTGGTGTGGATCGAGGAAGCCGTCGCATTGCGAGGGTTCCGGCCACCAAAAATCTCGGTCCACTCGGCTAACTCGTCGGCGCGGCAGAAGATGGAGTCTGGCATTCAGTCCATCGCCCGGCTCGCGGCCTCGGCGTCTGGGCGGTAGGCTTTGGGCTGCAGGGTGGCAGTCGGTGCACGTCAACTGTTCATTCAAGCCGGCGTCGCTCCGCGACGCGGCTCAACTCAAGGC
>NZ_JAVTWC010000009.1:0-20188 GCF_032229445.1 Tahibacter sp. | reverse complement strand
CGAGAATCGGATCGCTGGCCCGCTGTCCGGCGGCGCGCGGCACGCGCACCTGCAACAGCAGCAGCGCGGACTGGACTTGCGGGTCGGCCTCGAAGCGGCGCTGCATGGGCCGGTCGAGCAGCACGTGCGCGATGGCGAGCAGGCTCATGCCCTGGTGATGCGCCATGAACGACCGCACCACAGCGCAGCGTTCCCCGGGCGGCAGGCGTGTCGTCGTGTAGTCGATCGCCTCGTAGTAGCCGTAGGGCGTGAGCCAGTGCTGCTCGGCCTGACGCTGCAGGTTTTCCGCCGCCGCATCGGGCGCCACGAGCAGGGCAAGGGCGGTCGCGTATGGCGCGATCACGAGTTCCTTGGACAGGCCGCGCTGCAGACCCAGGCCCGGCACGCCGAACGCGCGATACTGATAGTTCTGCGCGGCATCGGTCAGGTGATAGCCGCATTCGGAGATGCCCCAGGGCACGTCGCGCTCGTTTCCGTAGTCGATCTGGCGCGCCACGGCGACGCGTGCGGTATGCGCCAGCAGCGATTTCGGATAAAGCGGCATGACGAGGTTCGGCATCAGGTACTCGAACATCGACCCGCTCCACGACAGCAGCACCGGCGTGCCGCCGGTCTGGGTCAGCAGCCGGCCGAGCGAGAACCACGCCTTCTGCGGCACCTGACCCTGGGCGATCGCGACGAAGACGCCGAGACGTGCCTCCGAAGCCAGCAGGTCGTAGTAACCCGCATCACGGCGATGGTCGTTGACGTTGAAGCCGATGCTGAACAGATCGCGGCCGCGGTCGTAGAGGAATTCGTAGTCCATCACGGCGAATTCGGCCGCGCGCGCGGCCAGCTGTCGCGATGCCTCCAGCCAGCCGCGCGCGGCGGGCGAAGCAGCGGCGAGCTCTTCGAGGCAGGCCCCCGGTTTCGTTGAGAACAGCAGGACTTCTTCCAGCGCGTCGCTGCACTGGTCGACCAGCAGCTGCGCCCATTCGATGGCGGCGTCCTCGTCCGTGAGCTTGTCGCGCAGCGCTGTGGCCAGATCGAGCAACTGCGTCAGCTCGGTGGCGAGCGTGCCATCGCCGGCCTGGCGCGCCTGCTCTGTCGCCGTCGTCGTGCGCAGCAGATGTCCGACGCTGGCCTGCAGCGCGGGCGGTGCAAGGCTGTGCAGCACGCGGGCGGTGTCGTAAAGCCCGTCGACTACGCGCGCCTGCGCCGGTGTGTAGCGGCACAGGGCCAGCAGTCCCTGGCGCAAGGTGAGCAGGTGGCCAGCGAGATTGCCGCTGTCGACGGTCGACACGTAGCGTGGATTCAGCGGCGCGAGCGTGCGGGTGTCATACCAGTTGAGCAGGTGGCCGCGGTAGCGTTCGAGTTTGTCCAGACTGTCGAACGTGGCCTGCGTGCGTTGCAGCAGGCGCCGCAGCGACAGATAGCCGAAGTCGTGCGCGACCAGGCCCGCGAGCAGGCTCAGGCCGATGTTGGTGGGCGAAGTGCGATGCGCGACGACGTCGCCGGGCTGCTGCTGGTAATTGTCCGGCGGCAACCAGTTGTCGATCGGACCGACATGGCGCTCGAAGAAATGCCAGGTGCGCCGCGCAACGTCGCGCAGCAGTGGCTCGTGGCGTGGATCCAGGCGCGCCTGCGCCGCATTCGGCGCGCGGCTCGCCTGCCAGGCGAGCGACGGCGCGACCGCCCACAGCAGCAGGATCGGCAATGCCGCAGGCAGGGCGCCCGGCTGCAAATGCAGCAGCGCGACGGTCAGGCCGACCGCGCTCAGCGGAGCGATTGCCATGCTGCGCCACTGCTCGGCGAGACCATCGCCGCCGCCGCGTTCCACCACGCTCGACGGCGTCCATTCGAGCAGGCGTCGACGTGAAACATGCCGGCGCCATAGCGTGCGCATGATCGCGTCGAGCGTCACGGTGGCCTCGAACGGCAGGCACGCGAGCGCGAACAGGTATTGGCCGAGGCGTTTGCCCGTACTGGCAGCGACGAACTTCAGATGCGCGCGCCAGCGCGCGTCGGACGGTTTGCGCAGCGCCGCGAGCAGCGCTTCCACCGGCACGGGTGCGAGCGTCAGCAGCGCCACGCCGATGGTCCAGGCGACGGCGCCCGGCAGCAGCAGCCAGCCCAGTACGAACAGCAGGAACTGCGCTGGTATGGCGAGGCTGCGGCGCAGGTTGTCGAACACCTTCCAGCGAGACAGCGCGGACAGCGGATTTTTCTCCGTACCGCCGTCGCCGAGCGGAACGCGCGGCAGCATCCACTGCGCGATCTGCCAGTCGCCGCGTATCCAGCGATGCCGCCGTTTGATGTCGGAGCGATAGCTCTGCGGGAAATTCTCGAACACCGCCACGTCGCTGGTCAGGCCGGCGCGGACGTAGCAGCCTTCGAGCAGGTCGTGGCTCAGGATGCGGTTGTCGGGCAGCCGGTGCGACAGCGCCTGTTCGAACGCATCGACATCGTAGATGCCCTTGCCGGTGAACGAGCCTTCGCCGAACAGATCCTGGTAGACGTCCGAAACCGCGCGCGTATACGGGTCGAGTCCCGGATCGCCGCCGAACAATGTCGCGTACGCCGACGCGCCGGCCAGCGGCAAGGTGGTGCCGACGCGCGGCTGCAGGATGCCGTAGCCGGACACGACACGACCGCAGGTGGGATCGAAGCGCGCCCGGTTGAGCGGATGGTGCATGGTCGCGACGAGCTTGCGCGCGATGTCGTGCGGCAGGCGCGTGTCCGCGTCGAGCGTGATCACGTAGCGCACGCCGCGGAGCCGCTCGACGTCGCCGACGACGCTCGAGAAGCGCTGGGCGGCATCACCGCGCAGCAGCGCGTTGAGGTCGCCGAGCTTGCCGCGCTTGCGTTCCTCGCCGATCCACGCGCCCTCGCCGGCGTTCCAGCGGCGCGGTCGATGCAGCAGGAAGAAGCGCGAATCGCCGTCGGCATAGCGCCGGTTGAGACGATCGATGCCGGCGGCGGCGACGGCGAGGATCGCTGCATCGGCTGGCGTGTGCTCGCAATGCGCATCGGGGAAATCGCTGAGCAGCGCGAAGTGGAGACGGTCGGTGCGATTGGCGAGATAACGGATTTCGAGGTCGTCGACTTCTTCCTGCGCCGCATCGGTATCGCCGAGCAGGGTCGGTACGACCACCAATGCCGTCGCGTCGGCTGGAATTCCGCGCGAATAATCCATGCGCGGAAGCATCTGCGGCGCGGCCGCGAATCCGGCGAGCCAGTTCGCAACCACCACGGCGAGCTGGCTCGTCGCGATGGCCAGCAGCACGCCCAACGCGATATTCCAGTGCGGCGGCATTGGCAGGCCCCACAGCCACACCAAGGCGGCGGAGAACGCGGCCGTCAGCGCGACGATGACGCCGAGATAGATCGAAACCGGCACGCGTTGCAGGGTAGGGCGCAGGCCGACGCCGCGCTCCAGCGTCGCCAGACCCGCGTCGACGAGGTAGTAGCCGACGTGTGCCTGCGGCGAATCCGGTGCGCCAGCGTGCGCGGCCGCCGTGGCCAGCTTCACCGCCAGGTCGGCGACTTCCGCTTCGGCCCGCGCAGCCTTGCGCGCGACGCGCTCGACCACATGGCGATAGGCATCGCGCGTCGTGAAGCTCATGTCCGCGTAGATATCGGCCGGATCCGTCGCGAGGATGGCCTCGATCTGGCTGAGCCCCTCGACGAAGGCGCGCCAGTCGGTCGACAGCAGCAGGCGCAGGCTGCCGATGCTGTTGCTGATCGACATCTGGTCGGCAGCCTGCTGCTGGTTTTCCGACTGCACCAGCTGCTCGATCGTGACGCCGGCCTCGGCCAGACGCTGCTCCAGCCACGATACCGGGAGTGCCAGCGAGGCACTCTGGTTCTGCAGGCGCTGCATCAGCTCGGCGACGAAGGAACTGCTTGCCGGCGGATCCGAACGGGCCATGTCGGCGACGGCGAGGATCAGGCTCTTGGGATCGTGCGCGACGATCTCGGCCATGCTCTCGCCCCAGGCGGCGGCCAGATCGCGGTGGTGCCGGTCCTGTGTCACGCGCGTGGCGACTCGGCGCAGGTTTTCGACCAGGGCCAGGCGCAGCATGATCGGAATCGCCCACAGTTCGCCGAGACTCAGCGGCGCCGTGCGCTGGTAGGCGGCGACGAAGCGGTGCAGGCTGTCCTGGTCGAAGCGGCCGTCGCCGTGGGAGATCGCATTCAGCGCGATGTCGTAGATGCGCGGCAGCCCGGCGGACATGCCATTGGCCAGGCGCGGCAATTGAAAACTGTAACCTTTCGGAAAGTGCAGCCTCGCGGTACGCAGGTGTTCGTCGATGAGGTAGTAGTTGTCGAGCAGCCACTCGCTCGCTGGCGTGACGCGGCGGTTCTCGCGAATCGCGGTCGACAGCAGGGCGCAGGTGCTGACGAGTACGGCTTCGTTCTCATCAAGCCGCTCGAGCAGCCGGTTGCGGCCGCGTCCGGGCTGTACGCGGTGGAACGCGGCCAGCGTGCGGCCGTGTTCCTCCATCTGGTCGGCGCTGAACAACTCGGCGCGCAGCGGCGACTCGGCGACCTGGCTGCGGCGTGCCTTGTAGCGCGCGCCGGCCAGCAGCGTGACGAGTCTGTCGCGGATCTTTCTGAGCGAATCGTTCACCGGTGTCCTTGCAGGTCGGCGCGGGTTGCGGGAAGGACAGGACCCACCGTCCTGCCCGGCCAAGGCGCGGTAGGCCGGAAGTGTCGGCAACCCGGTGTTGAGATATCGAGAAAGTCAGGCGCGCCTGCGGGCCAGCCTCGTCCGGCAGGCGCGGCAGCGGTCAGGCCGTCGTGGGTCGGTCGTCACTGCGGTGGTCGCTCCGTCGACGCCGCGCCGCGAGTTCGGGTCCGCGGCATGCTGCGGCATAGCCGGCGCATCTACTTGGCGACGAGTTCCGCGGCGCTGGCCGACTGCACGCCAAGCGTGTCCTTGGCGAGCGCAAGCGCGGAATCCCGCGCCGCGGCCGAGGCGATGGTGCCGCGCAGGGAAACCCTTCCGTCAGCGCTCTCGACTGCGATCTGGCAGGTATCGATGGCGCGTGAGAACGACAAGGTATAAGTGAGCGCGGCGGCAATCCAGGCGTCGGAGCGGAGCTTGCCGTGGTCGCGCGCGCGTTCGGCATCGCGCGTGACGACAATTTCACGCGCGGTGTCGGTCACGGGCGCCCAGTCGTTCACGTCGAGCTGGTTGTTCACGCGCTCCACACCGTAGGTGTCGCGTGCGACGTCGCCGACGAGGAGGCGTTGTGCTTCGCTGCGCACGAGTCCGCGAATTTCGGTCACGCCGCCGCGGGTGACCAGGCGCACGTCGGACGCGTCGATCGCGGAACTCCAGTCCAGGCGCGACTGGATCGCGGAAGTGGCGGCACTGTCGCTGACGACGCCGTCGCAGCGACCTTGCGGCATCGCCATCGCGCTGGCGGCCGCTGCAGCGCCCATTGCCGTCGCGGCAGGCATGAAGGCCAGCGCAAGGATCGTGAGCAGACGTAGGGCACCGAACCGTCGGGTTCTCGAATGAATCATGACTGTGTCCGCCCGCGTCGTGAGGAATGTCGTGCGCGCGATAGCCGCCAGGAGGGGTTCGATCATCCGCGAACAACGGGATGTCGAAGGGTGCGGCGGCAGAGTAACGTGTGCGTCTCTGCGCTCACCGTACGCTGCGGACAGCGAGCGCGCAAGTGCTGCTGCGACGAAATATCGACGAACGCCGATAAGATATTAGTGTAACTATTGCATAGTTATTTATGTTTCATCATGGGCGATCCGTCTCCGCGTCGACGCTTTCCGGCCATTGCTGCGGCACGCGCCGGACGCGATCCGGCGAATAGCCGAGGTCGGTCAGTTCCTGCAGGAGCTCGGCGTAGCGCGCCTCGGGCAGCGTCGGCGTGCGCGCCATGATCCACGCGTAGTCGAGCGCGCTGCGGCCGATGATGGTCTGCTGGTAGTCGGGAGCAAGGTAGGACACGACGTACTCGGCGCGGATCGGCCAGATGAACTGCATGCCCCAGACGGCGTTGCCGGTATCCGGCACCACGGTGCCCTTCGGCCGCAGGATCCGCAGCGGGCCGTCGGGTGCGTTGCGATAGCGGAAGGTCGTCGCGATCGAGCCGTCGCTCGCCAATGCGTAGGTCTCGATCGCGTTGTGTGCGTGCCGTTCCGTCCGGCTCGGGATATGCGCGATGACGTACCAGTCGCCCATGAAACGCGGCAGATCGACATGCTCGACGGTGCGTATCGTCACCGGGCGCGCGGCGCAGGCGCTCAGCAGGAGCAGGGACAGTACTGTCGCGGCGGCTTTCGGCATCATCGTGATTCTCCGTGAATGGGTAGGGCAGCCTTCAGTTCGCGATCGCTGCGGCGCCAGCGGTGCGCCAACTGCGTCAAGGCGGGTAGTGCCAGCGCCCAGGCCAGCGCCAGTGCCGCAATGGCGCGCCAGTCCGGCGCCATGAACACGACCGCCTCGAGACGCTGGGCTCCAAGATAGGCGAGCGGCCCGCCGACTGCGCCGAGCAGCACTGCCACCAGCGGATGGGTCTGCAAATAAGCGAGCGAATGGTCGATGGTCAGCGCGAACGCGGCCCAGATCGCGAGGATCCACAGCGGAGGCCAGGTGGGAACCTGGGCGGAATAGGCCAGCCAGCCGCTCGCGGCCAGCCCGCCGTCCATCAGCGCGCCGGCAGCCAATGCGCACAGCAGCAGTCGCGCGTCGGTGGAGCGACGTCCGTGCAGGCCGAAATGCACGAGCGCGAACAGCGCGGCGGCGACCAGTGCAGGCCATGCCCGCCCGCGCGCAGCGCCGAGCACGGCCGCGAACCAGACCGCCTGATAGCCCAGCAGGTTGAACCAGAAGCGCATGGTCAGATTTCCAGGTGAGGTTGAGGCGCCGAAGGCGGCGACGTGTGCGATGCGGCCGTGGCGGCGGACGCGATCGTCGCGGGGAGAACGCCACCGCGCCGGAGAATTGAATCCCGCAAGGAAAATTCAACGGGATCTGGCCGTGCCGCCATCAGCCGCTGCATCGCGTGGCGAGCTGTGCCGACTGGGCCGCCAGGACCTCGGCGGGCGAGGTGGCGACTGCCTCGCTGTCTGGCGGAAACACGACGTCGACCGACTGCCGCTTGCCGCGCTCGTCGCGGATCGTGCTGACGCCGGCAAAGCGCAACAGCCGCCGGTCGCTGTTGCGATAGGTCAACGTGATTTCCGGTAGCGCGAACGCGTACCAGGCCGCCGCACGCAGGGTGAACTGCGTGGTCGGCCCGGATACTGCGCTCGAGGTCTTGCGCAGCACGAGTTGCATGAAGTTGAAATCGCTGGGCAGCAGGAACGTGGCTGTCCGCGGCCGGCCCTCGACCAGTTCCGTCCAGTGCGTGCGCACGAACGCGTCGAAACCGGCGTCTACGACGGCGTCGGCACCGAGATTCACCGATTCGCGCTGCTCCGGACTCGTCTTGGACGGCTGCCAGTACACCTCGCGCGCGTTGGCGCTGCGCCGCACCCCTTCGCGGTAGCCGTCGCGCTCGTCGATGAACTCGAAATCGGGTGCTGCGGTGTTGGCGTCGCCGGACAACCGTTTGCGTGCGAACGGCTGGCCGTCGGCGCAGCGGTAGAGCACGAGCCAGTGTGGCTGCCCGGCTTCCGTGTAGCGCCAGTGCGATTCACGATAGGCCACGTCCTCGCTGCCGCGACGGTATGCGATGCCGTCGTGACGCCGGACGTCGTCCGCTGCGCCGGCGGCCGCCATCCACGGCGTCATGCACAGCGCGCAAAGGCCGCAACGAACCCACATTCGGAGCGTGTGGCGAGGATTGTCGACTGGATCCACCGATCGGTACCGCGCTGCCGGGACGTGAAGTCCTACGCAGGCGAGTCGCTTCCGGATGCAGCGGCGCTGCGCAGCGCGACGTTCCATGTAGCCGTGGCCGATGATGGCCGTGGCTAGCCCGCCTTTCTCACACCCCTTCTACTGCGGCCGCCGATCCGCTCGCCCTGACGCGCGCTGCTCCTCGGCTACGCCTTCGCCGTCACTGAAGTCCGCGGCGCGCATCAGTACGGCGTATCGACGGCCTCGGTACTAACGGGTGTGAGAAATGCGGGCCAGAACAGCGTGGGGCGCAGGGCCATGGAAATGGTCATCCCGGCAGACCGGCCGTTCGCGAGCGGGCTAGACCCGCAAGTGCGGCGGGTGCGGCGCGGACGACGGGCAGGCTCGAGAACAGGACCACCACGGAACACGATCATGCTGCCCGGGCCGCTTCGCGACTGGGTTCTCGAGACAAAAAAAAGCCGACCCGGACAGGGGCGTCCGGGTCGGCGACTTGCGCAGACTTACAGCTTGGCGCGCGTACGCAGGGCGCTGCGGAGGCGGTTCTTGCGACGACGGGCGCGTGCACGTTTCATGGGTGGATCCTCGGGGTCGAAAAGGGTCGCGATTGTCGCACAGTCGCCCGTTCGGCGCGCGCGGGTCGGAAACCAGGCCAAATCCGAAGCGAATCAGCCGTTTGTTTCGTCAACGCCGGCCTGGCGCAGTGGCGCCCAGGTGGGCGCAACGGCGAGTGGGTCGCGTCGCCCGCCGATGTTCGGGCTGGTGCGGCCGACCGACCTTGTCAACGGTCGTTCGACACCGCACATGGTGGGCTGGCGCCACCGCCTGGCGTCCCTGCGCCAGGCCCGTACGGAGACTCCGATGAGTGAAGCACTGCTGGTGGCGTGTCCGCACTGCCACACGCTCAACCGCGTACCGCACACACGGCTGGCCGAAGCGCCGGTCTGCGGTCGCTGCGGCAAGCGCCTGTTCGACGCGCACCCGGTCGCGCTCGATGCCGCCAGTTTCGACGTCCACGCCGGCCGTGCCGAACTGCCGCTGCTCGTCGATTTCTGGGCGCCCTGGTGTGGCCCTTGCCTGACCATGGCACCGCAATTCCAGGCCGCTGCCGTGCAGTTGGAGCCGCAGCTGCGACTGGCGAAGGTCGACACCGAGGCAGTGCCGGCGCTGGGTGCGCGCTTCGGCATCCGCAGTATCCCGACGCTGGTGCTGTTCCGCCACGGGCGCGAGCTGGCGCGCCAGTCCGGTGCGATGAGCGCTGCCGACATCGTGCGCTGGGTGCGCGCGCAGCGCGGCTGAACCCGCGACGGCGCCTTTTGGCGCCTGGAGAAATCAGACCGCGGCAGCGGCGGCGCCTGTCGGATGTCGCTGCCGTGCGCATGGCCATGCTGCGGAAAGCCCAGGACCGCGCGAATCGGCGCGTAGCGCGTGCCTCGCTCACGCAGAACGCCCGCGTCGATCAATCGCGTGGAGCGTCGTCGGGTTGCGCACCGGTGTACTGCGCGCGCGGGCGGATCAGCCGGCCCTGCTCCTGCTGTTCCAGCGCATGCGCGAGCCAGCCGGCGAGCCGGCCGGTCGCGAACAGGACGAGGGCCGAGATCACGGGCAGGGCATACAGATGGCATAGCGCGGCCAGGGCGAGATCCAGATTCGGACGCAATCCGCTGGCGTCCTCGGCGCGGCTGATCAGCGCATCCAGTTCGCGCATCGTCGGACGGCCGTCATGCTGCTCGCGCAGCAGCGCCAGCAACGCGGCGGCGCGCGGATCCCCGTGTGGATAGAGGGCGTGGCCAAATCCCGGCAGATCGTCGCCGCGCTGCCAGCGCGCAGCGATGGCGTCGCCGCCGGCCTCGATCACGGCGTGGGCGCGCGCCGTCGCACCGCCGTGGCGCGGGCCGGACAGCGCAGCCAGGCCGCTGCACACCGTTGCGTGCAGATGCGCGCCGGTCGATGCGACGACGCGCGCGGCAAACGCCGACACATTCAGCTCGTGCTCGGCGCACAGCACCAGCGCCGTGCGCACGACCTCAATCAGTCTTGCATCGCCAGGCGACCACGCCTCGGCGAGCTGGCGGTGCACTGGCGCTGCGGCCGTCGCACCGCCGATCAGCAGCGCCGCGTTCTGGCGCAGCAGCAGGGCGGCGATGTCCCGGCGCACGGCCGGGGACAGGCTGAACGAATGACGGACCTGGAGCCCCAGCAGCGGAATGGCGGCCATGGCGCGTTCCAGCGGTGGCAGCGTGGTGTCGCCGGCGAATGCTGCGACGCTCGCCGGCCAGGCAGCGCTCGGTACCGTCGCGAACGGATCGGCGGCGCCGCACTCCCACAAGGTGCGGGCAACGTCTTCCAGTGTCGCGCCGCTACGTGCTGCTTCGATCGCGGACCGGCCGCGGTAGTAGGGACCTTCAGCGCGGATCAGCGAGATGCGCGTCTGTAGCACCGGCAGGCCCCGGTCCAGGCTTTGCGCCGCGCCCCCGGCCGCGCCGCGGCCGGCACGCCGGCTCTGCGCCAGGCGCTCGACCTCATCGCGCCGATAGCAGCGGCTGCGATGGTCTGGCCCCGGTCGTGATTCCAGCAGGCCACGACTCACATAGGCGTAGAGCGTTGCCGCGCTGACGTCGAGGATCCGGCAGGCCTCGTCGGCGCGAATCAGGTCATGTTCCATGGATACAGATTGATTGTCCCGATCAAGATTGATCAATAGGTCGGAGGATGCCAGATTGCCGTTCACGCGCATCGCGAGGATGAGGCGCCGGCAGGATCGCAAACACATCGGCGCATACGACCGATCAAGAAACGCCGTATCCCGCGCCGAGGCGAGGGCAGGGCTATGATCGCCGCCCCGCAGCTTCGCTCTCCGCACGCGTGCCGTACGCACCCGTGGCCCGCCCATCCTGCTTGCCGAGTCAGCCAGCCATGAACACAGCCCACCGCAAACCGCTTCCCGGGACCGCACTGGACTACTTCGACGCGCGTGCCGCGGTCGATGCGATCAGTCCAGGTGCCTACGCCGGCCTGCCCTATACCTCGCGCGTCCACGCCGAGAATCTCGTGCGCCGCTGCGATCCGGCGCTGCTGACGGCCGCGCTGACGCAGCTCATCGAGCGGCGCCAGGATCTGGATTTCCCGTGGTTCCCCGCGCGCGTGGTCTGCCACGACATTCTCGGGCAGACCGCGCTGGTCGATCTGGCGGGACTGCGCGATGCGATCGCCGACAAGGGCGGCGACCCGGCCCAGGTCAATCCGGTCGTGCCGACGCAGCTCATCGTCGACCATTCGCTCGCGGTGGAGTTTGCCGGCTTCGACCGCAACGCCTTCGCCAAAAACCGCGCGATCGAAGACCGGCGCAACGAGGACCGCTTCCATTTCATCGAATGGACCCGGCAGGCGTTCAAGAACGTCGACGTGATTCCGCCGGGCAACGGCATCATGCATCAGATCAATCTGGAGCGGATGTCGCCGGTGATTCACGCGCAGGATGGTGTGGCGTTCCCCGACACGCTCGTCGGCACCGACAGCCACACGCCGCATGTCGATGCGCTCGGCGTGATCGCGATCGGCGTCGGCGGCCTCGAAGCCGAGAGCGTGATGCTCGGCCGCGCCTCGTGGATGCGCCTGCCCGACATCATCGGCGTGGAGCTGACCGGCTGCCCGGCCGAAGGCATTACCGCAACCGACGTGGTGCTCGCGCTGACCGAATTCCTGCGCAAAGAGAAAGTCGTCGGCGCCTACGTCGAGTTCTACGGTGAGGGCGCCAGCGCGTTGACGCTCGGCGATCGCGCGACCATCTCCAACATGACGCCGGAATTCGGCGCGACCGCGGCCATGTTCTACATCGACGAACAGACCCTCACCTACCTGCGCCTGACCGGCCGCGAAGACGCGCAGGTGAAGCTGGTCGAGACCTATGCCCGCGTCGCGGGCCTATGGGCCGACGATCTGAAGACCGCCGAGTACCCGCGCGTGCTCACGTTCGACCTCTCCGGCGTCGTGCGCAACATGGCCGGCCCGTCGAATCCGCACAAACGCCTGCCGACGTCGGCGCTGGCCGAACGCGGCATCGCCGCGCCCTGGGAGGAAGTGCCCGGGCAGATGCCCGACGGCGCCGTCATCATCGCCGCGATCACGAGCTGCACGAACACCTCCAACCCGCGCAACGTCATCGCCGCCGGCCTGCTCGCACGCAATGCGAACGCGCGAGGCCTCGTGCGCAAGCCCTGGGTGAAGTCCTCGCTTGCGCCGGGCTCCAAGGCCGTGCAGTTGTATCTGGAAGAAGCCGGCCTGCTGACAGAACTGGAAACGCTCGGTTTCGGTATCGTTGCTTTCGCCTGTACGACCTGCAACGGCATGAGCGGCGCGCTCGATCCGGCGATCCAGCAGGAAATCATCGACCGCGACCTCTACGCCACCGCGGTGCTGTCGGGCAACCGCAACTTCGATGGCCGCATCCACCCGTATGCAAAGCAGGCCTTCCTCGCGTCGCCACCGCTGGTCATCGCCTACGCGATTGCCGGAACCGTGCGCTTCGACATCGAGAAGGACGTGCTCGGGCTCGACGCGGGCGGCACGCCCGTGCGGCTCATCGACATCTGGCCCAGTGATGCGGAGATCGACGCGATCGTCGCGAGCAGCGTCAAGCCCGAACATTTTCGCAAGGTCTACGAACCGATGTTTCGCGCCCGTGTCGCGAGCGGCGAGACGATCAGCCCGCTGTACGCATGGCGTCCGCAGAGCACCTACATCCGCCGGCCGCCGTACTGGGAAGGCGCGCTCGCCGGCGAACGCACGCTGCGCGGCATGCGTCCGCTCGCCGTGCTCGGCGACAACATCACCACCGATCATCTGTCGCCGTCCAACGCGATCCTGCTCGACAGCGCCGCCGGCGAATACCTCGCGCGCATGGGCCTGCCGGAAGAAGACTTCAACTCCTATGCCACGCACCGCGGCGATCACCTGACCGCGCAGCGCGCGACGTTCGCGAATCCGAAACTGGTCAATGAAATGATCATCGTCGACGGTGCAGTGAAGCCCGGTTCGCTCGCGCGGCTGGAGCCGGACGGAACCGTCCTGCGCATGTGGGAGACGATCGAAACCTACATGGAGCGCAAACAGCCGCTGATCATCATTGCCGGTGCCGACTACGGCCAGGGTTCCTCGCGCGACTGGGCCGCCAAGGGCGTGCGCCTGGCCGGCGTCGAGGCGATCGTGGCCGAAGGCTTCGAACGCATCCACCGCACGAACCTGATCGGCATGGGCGTGCTGCCGCTGGAATTCAAGCCGGGCACGGATCGCAAGACCCTGGGCATCGACGGCACCGAGACCTTCGACGTGACCGGCGTACGCCGCGCGCGCGCGGACCTGAACCTCGTCATCCGGCGCCGCAACGGCGACCTCGTCGACGTGCCGGTGACCTGCCGCCTCGATACGGCCGAGGAAGTCTCGATTTACGAGGCCGGCGGCGTGCTGCAGCGTTTTGCCGAGGATTTCCTTCAGGCGTCCACTCGAGCTGCCTAATGATCGTTTCGTTTACGTCGCCGGATGCGAGCACCGACTCGGCAACGAGAATCTCCAAAGAATGCTCGGTCAGCGGGGACAGACAGTCGTAGCCGTGAAAGCCCTCCCCTTCAAGGGGAGGGTTGGGTGGGGATGGTGTTGACGCTACCCCGTTCCGGGGTAGAACGCTGTCCATATCACGCGCGCTGTTTTCTCCATTGCGTCGAACTTCACGCCGAGCACACCATCCCCACCCAGCCGAACCCTTCAAGGGGAAGGCTCAAGACCAGGCTCTCGGCTTAGCCGGGGCTTCCGCCGGAAAAAGGAACACATCCACATGTCGCATCCCCCGCAAATCCGCATCGCCGCCACCTACATGCGCGGCGGCACCAGCAAGGGCGTGTTCTTCCGCCTCGAGGATCTGCCCGAGGCCGCGCAGGTCCCCGGCGAGGCACGCGACCGTCTGCTGCTGCGCGTGATCGGCAGTCCTGATCCGTATGGCAAGCAGATCGACGGCATGGGCGGCGCGACCTCGAGCACCAGCAAGGTGGTCGTCCTCTCGCGCAGCGAGAGGCCCGGCCACGACGTCGATTATCGCTTCGGCCAGGTGGCCATCGACCAGGCGCTGGTCGACTGGAGCGGCAACTGCGGCAATCTCACCGCCGCGGTAGGCTCGTTCGCGATCAGCAACGGCCTCGTCGATGCCGCGCGCATTCCGCGCGACGGCATCTGCACGGTACGCATATGGCAGACGCAGATCGCCAAGACCATCATCGCCCACGTACCGGTCACGGATGGTCTGGTGCAGGAAACCGGCGACTTCGAACTCGATGGCGTGACCTTCCCGGCGGCCGAGGTGCAGATCGAGTTCCTCGATCCGGCCGATGACGGCGAGGAGGGCGGGGCGATGTTCCCGACCGGCAATCTCGTCGACGATCTCGACGTCCCCGGCGTGGGCACGCTGAAGGCGACGCTGATCAATGCTGGTATCCCGACGATCTTCGTCAACGCGCAGGACCTCGGCTACGACGGCACCGAACTGCAGGGCGCGATCAACGAGGATGCGAAGGCGCTCGCGGTGTTCGAGACGATCCGTGCCCACGGCGCCGTGCGCATGGGCCTGATCCGCGACGTCGCCGAAGCGGCGAAGCGGCAGCACACGCCCAAGGTGGCATTTGTCGCAAAACCGACAACGTATGCATCGTCGAGCGGCAAGCCAGTCGCGGCCGGGGACGTCGACCTGCTCGTACGCGCGCTGTCCATGGGCAAGCTGCACCACGCGATGATGGGCACGGCTGCGGTCGCGATCGGCACCGCGGCTGCGATTCCCGGTACGCTGGTCAACCAGGCCGCCGGCGGCGGCTCGCGCGAGGTCGTGCGCTTCGGCCATCCCTCCGGCACGTTGCGCGTCGGTGCGCAGGCGCACGAGGCCAACGGCGAATGGACCGTGACGCGCGTGAGCATGAGCCGTAGCGCGCGCGTGCTGATGGAAGGCTGGGTGCGGGTGCCGGTGGAACCCTAGCACTTCAGCGCGAGCGCTCGCGCGCGGCGAGCACCAGCGCAATGCCGCCGAGCACCGCGACCGACGCGATACCTAGACGCAGCGTCAATGGCTCGGCGAGCAGGGCCACGCCGGCAACGGCGCTGAGCACCGGTACGCTCAACTGCACGGCCGAGGCACGCAGCGCGCTCAGGTGAGGCACGGCCTGATACCAGATCGTATAGCCGATGCCCGACGCGACCGCGCCGGACATCGCAGCACACAGCGCGCCGGACGCGTCGATGCGCAGGACCGGCACAAATGGCACCGCGGCCGCGACGACGATCGGTACGGCGCGCAGGAAGCTGCCGGCGGTGGTGTGCAATGCATCGGCAACGCCGCGGCCGAGCACCGTATACCAGGCCCAGGCCACGCCCGCGCAGACCATCACGAGCGCGCTGCCCAAATGCGGCGCGGTGCTGCCCGGCAACAGCAGGAACAGCAGTCCGGCGATGCTCGTCGTGAAACCGCACAGCGCCAGTGCCGACAGACGTTCGCCTTTGCACAGGCCATAGCCGAGCAGGCTCGATTGCACCGCACCGAACAGCAGCAAGGCGCCGCTGCCGGCGCTGAGCCGCACATAGGCGAACGAGAAAGCGACGGCGTACAGGCTCAGCGCGGCGGCACCGGCCCAGCTGCCGGCCGCACGCGGGCGTTCGTGGCCGCGCAACCAGACCAGCACCGCGAGCACGACCGCGCCGGTGACGATGCGCACGACGGTGAAGCTCGCCGGATCGGTCGCCGTGCCCTTGAGCGCAAGCCGGCACAGGATGGAATTGCCCGCGAAGGCCGACATGGCCAGAGCGGTGAGTAGCGCGAGGCGTGCTCTGTTCATTGCGTGGCTTTCGCAGGAATGTGGTGGTCGCGCTGGTGTTCGCGGTAACGAGACCGTGCAGCGATCCTGCGCCGCGCCCAATACCGGCCAGCGATGGATGCGGGCGCGGCTACTCGGCGTCTTCCGCCGGGTCCAGGTCCGATGCGTCCGGATCGTAGACGATCAGGTCGCCCGGTTGGCACTCGAGCGCTGCGCACAGTTTGGCCAATGTGGAAAAGCGTACGCCACGCACCTTGCCCGAGCGGAACAGCGACAGGTGCGTTTCGCTGACGCCGATCTGTGCGGCGATCTGCTTTGCCTTGAGGCGCCGTGCGGCGAGCACCTCGTCGAGCCGGATACGGACAGGCATCAGAAGATCTCGTCGAGTTCGGCTTCGAGGGCCGCCGCGCGTCCGAACACGCGGGCGATGACGGTCAGCAGCAGTCCCAGCGCGCCGAGCACGAACCCGGACACGTCGAACGCGATCCAGTAGCCGGGGCCGGCGCCGAGTGCGCGCTGCATGCCGGGGACGACGAACACGCCGATGAACGCACCGGCTGCCAGCACTACGCCGATGCGGTCGAGCATGCGCGTCATGGTCGGTGCGTACAGCTGACCGCGCGCAAATTCCGCGAGCGCGCGGCGAACACCGTCGAGCGCGAGCAGGTAGAACACCTCCGGGATTGCCGCGACGCCCTGCACCGCGAGCGCCTGCCAAGCGGCGGCGTCACCGTGCGCGACCACGCGCAGGCCCGCCGCGCCGAATCGCTCGAACAGCAGCAGTACCCAGAGCACCGCCGCCAGGCCGGTCACGAACGGCAGCAAGGACGCGCTCCGGGCGCGGATGGAGACAATCTGCAGATTGGTCATGGATTTGCCATTATTTAGTTATAACTTAAATTTCCATGGTGATAATCTAAGTCTAACATCAATTTTTGACGCCCCCATTCGCCATTGGATCACCCGCATGCTTTGCCTCGAAACCGTCGACCTGTGCCATCACTACGCGCCTGACGAGGCTGTCCTGGACACCATCGCACTGGCCGTGCCCCAGGGTAGCGTGTACGGTTTTCTGGGCCCGAACGGTGCCGGCAAGACCACGACGCTGCGCCTCGTGCTGGGGCTGATCCGAAAGCAGCGCGGCGCGATCACGATCTTCGGCCGCAGTCTCGACCGGCACCGCGTCGACATACTCCGGCGCGTCGGTTCGCTGATCGAAAGTCCGTCGCTCTACGAACATCTGACTGCTGCCGAAAACCTCGCTTTGCTGCAGCGTATCCATCGCGTGCCGCGGCAGCGCATCGGTGCGGTACTCGAGCGTGTCGGGCTTGCCGGCACACGCCACAAGCGCGTCGGTCAGTTCTCGCTGGGCATGAAGCAGCGGCTGGGCATCGCCGCGGCGATGCTGCACGCGCCTGAGCTGCTCATCCTCGACGAGCCGACCAACGGACTCGACCCGAACGGCATCATTGAGATGCGAGACCTGCTGATCGCGCTGAACCGCGAGCAGGGTACGACCATCCTCGTGTCCAGCCATCTGCTCGCCGAGATCGAGCGCTTCGTAACGCATGTCGGCATCGTGCACCGTGGCCGTCTGTTGTTCCAAGGCACGCTAGCCGCGTTGCGGCACGAACGCCAGCCGGTTGCGCCGGTCCTGCTGCACACCGCGGACGCTGTCCGCGCACTGCGCGTCCTCCTCGAATCGGGCATCGCGGCCGAGTCCACGGCGCACGGCATCGTGATGCCCGCGATGCCGCCGCCACAGATCGCGGCGGTCAATCGCAGTCTGGTCGAGCACGGTATCGACGTGCACGGCATCGGCACCGACGGCGGCGATCTCGAATCGATCTTCATGGACCTCATCGGGAGCCGCGCGGCATGAGATCACTGCGTTTCGAATCGGAATTCGTCGATGCCTTGGTTTGCGAATGGCTGAAGAGGCGGCGCAGCTTGGCCGCCTGGCTCGTCGCCGGCGGCGCATTCTTCACACCAGCGATCATCACGGTGGTGCGGCTGATCCGCCACGCGCAGCTGCCCGCGCTCTACGCGGATCCGCTGTTCTGGACTTCGCTGTGGCGCAGCGCCTGGGAATCGATGGCGATCTTCTTCGTGCCGATGGCGGCCATCCTCGCGACCAGCCTGGTCGTGCAGATCGAGGTCCGCAACAACGCCTGGAAACAGGTGCACGCGCTGCCGCTGCATGCTGTGACGATCTTCTTTGCCAAGCTCGCCGTCATCATGCTGATGCTCGCGCAGTTCTTCGCGCTGTTCGTACTGGGCATCTATCTGTCGGCGCTGCTGCCGTCGCTGCTCATCGGCGGCGTGCCGTATCCGTCTGCGCCGCTGCCGCTCGGCGAATTCGCCGCCGACACGACGCTGTATTTTCTCGACTGCCTGCCGATCGTCGCGGCGCAGTACCTCATGAGCCTGCGCTTCAACCATTTCCTGGTGCCGATCGGCATCGGCTTCCTGGCCTGGATCGGCGCGCTCGCTGCGCTTTCCTGGCAGCACGCCAACCTTATTCCCTACGCCTACACGATGCTCGACTACCTCAAGGACAATCCGGCCGCGCGCGTGACGGTGTCGACGTCGGGCATGCACCTGTTCGCGGTTGCGTGGTTCGCGGCATTCACTTTGGCGGGATATGTCCTGTTCGTGACGAAGGCGAACAAGGGATAGGCGAGCGTCACTGTGCCGTTCGCGCGAGCGGCACGCCGCTTGCTGATCCGTAACCAGTCTGACGCTCGGTCTCGCCAGTCCGCAGTCATTGGATGGGGTTTGCTGGCGCAAGGGTCGGCGGCCGAACCGCCTTAAAGGTACAACGCCCTCTTGCCGCTCGGCGGCAATGACTTCCGTCACTTACTAGTGTTGTACATCAGTACAACACTAGAGCTCCCACGAGAGGAGTACCGCGATGAAAATGAAAGCGTTGTCTGTGAGCCTGCTGTCCGTGATCCTGGCTGGAACCAGCTCCGCGCTCTGGGCGAACGAAGTTGCCCCTGCCCGCGCGCCTGTCACTCACGTCGCCAGCGCCACCGCGCCGGATCCGGCGGTTGAGATCACCGAGCTGGCGCGACGGTTCCGGGCCGGCGATCTGGCCGGTCTGGCCGAGGGACTGACGCCGCGTTCGCGCTGGGAAGCGGCGCGACAGGCGTTCGCGATCGCCTCGAACAAGCCCACGACTGACACGGAACGCGCCCGTTTCGCCGAGAAAATTCGCCAGTTCACGGCGCCCGATGCCGTGGACCAGCTGATGCTCACGCTCGAACCGGAGATGACCAAGGCGCGGCCGCAATTGGCGGGCATGACGCTGATGGCATTGGGCGCCATGCAGGTGGCGATCAAGTCGCCGGATACGAAACTTACCGAGGCGCAGCGGCAAGCCCTTGAAAGCGCGCTGCCGGGAATCCAGCGATGGGCCAGCAACACCGATTTCCTCAGCCCGGATTCGATGCGCCGCGCACTGACCGTGCTCACGGATGCAGCACGCCGCACGGGTATCACCGACATCGACCAGCTCAAGACGCTGCCGCTCGAAGGCGTGCTGGAACGAGCCGGCCCGATGCTCGTCGCGGCGAAGGAGGCCGTGCGAACCTACGGCATCGACCTCGACGCGGTTGCCGATTCGCTGAAGGTCGATGTGCTCGCTCTGGGCAAGGACACGGCCCGCGTGCGAACCACCGTTACGCTGTTCGGTGCGCCGGTGTGGGCGGAGCACGATCTGGTCCTCGTGGAAGGCCACTGGTACGGCAAGCATGTGCTGGCGGAGTTCGACCACGAGGACGCGATGGAGGGTTGACGCCCGCCGGTAGATTCCGGACCTGCGCCCAGTAAACGCGGAGTCTCGATGCAGCACTCGGTGCATCGAGGCTCTGCGCACAACCAATGGGCAAGCACGGCTCGGGCCGCGATCCCCGCCGACTTCATGCCGGCGCTTCGCTGCATTGACTGCATTCGTATGTATCGAGCCGGTGCATGCATGTGCGTATGAGGCGCTGACGCGCGCCGGGGACGGGCCAGTTCATGCAGGACACGGGGCCGCGGCAGCGCACGACGGACCGTGGCATGCTCAGGCACTGGAGAGCGGCCCACGCGTGCGGCGCTTCCCGTTGTGCGTGATCCACTGTTCGCATCGCTCCCACGGAATCGCCATGCCGATACGACCCACAGTACCGCCGCTGCTCTGGGAACCGGCGCCGCCGGGTATTGAAACGCAGGGTGCCAGCGCGCAGGGCGCGGCTAATCTCGCCGAAACTGCGTTGTGGCGCTACCACCTGTGCTATTGGCACGAGCACCGGGCGCAGGACGAAGTGATCGTCACGGTTTCGTTCAACGGCGATCCTCTGTCGGACACGACAGTTGCGCCGGACGGCGCGCCGCCGCGCATCGACTATCAGCTCACCGTGCAACTGGACTTCAGCGACGACGGTGAAAGCATCGAAGCGCTGCGATTGACGCGCGAACCGGATCAGGCCCGAATGGCACTGACTTAACGCCAACCCTCTGACCGCAAAAGCAAAGCCGGCTC